>DGLO01000149.1 GCA_002388005.1 Candidatus Neomicrothrix sp. UBA4542 | reverse complement strand
CTCGATTTCGATGCCGGCCTTGAACGTGAGCAGGAGCTATTTCGGGACCTAATGAAAGGCACCCAGTCCAAAGCGCAACAGTATTATTTCTTCGCCGAACGAGCTGCTCTAAAGATTCCTGGACTTGCCAAAGACACCCCCACAGCGGAGGTGACGAATTGCGGAGTGCTCGGTGCGGGGACAATGGGCGGAGGCATCGCCATGAACTTCGCGAACTCAGGAATAGCCGTCACAATTGTCGAAAAGGACGAGGAGGCGTTAGAGCGTGGTTTGGCAGTTGTCCGATCCAACTACGAACGTACAGCGGCACGCGGCGGTATCAGTAGCGACGACGTTGAAACTCGGATGGGGTTAATCAGCGGCTCCACAGACATGGGCGACTTTGCCGAATGTGACCTCATCATCGAAGCGGTTTTCGAGAACATGGAGTTGAAGAAATCCATTTTCGGGCAACTGGACCAGATCTGTAAACCGGGTGCTGTCCTTGCTTCGAACACCTCTGCGTTAAACATCAACGAAATTGCATCCGCGACCGGCCGCCCCGAAGCCGTCATTGGGATGCACTTCTTCTCCCCGGCAAACGTAATGAAGATGCTGGAAGTCGTAAGGGGTGACAGTACCTCTGACACTGCGATCGCGACCGCAATGGGAATAGGCAGAACGATTGGGAAGACCCCGGTTCTTTGCGGCGTATGCCATGGTTTCGTCGGCAATCGGATGCTATTCATGCGGGGCATTGAAGCCGAAAAGATGATCCTTGAAGGGGCTCCCCCATCCCGTGTCGACCAAGTGTTGTTCGATTTTGGGTTACCGATGGGTCCGTTCGCGATGAGCGACCTCGCCGGCCTTGATATCGGATGGGATGAAGCCACGTCTTCGGGTGCGACGGTGCGTGAACTGCTCTGCGAAAGCGGCCGGCGCGGCCAAAAAAACGGGCGCGGTTACTACACCTACAACCCTGAAACTCGTGCTGCTACCCCTGACCCCGAAGTCGAGGAAATCATCCTCGCGTTCGCAGAACGGCAAGGCGTGACACGGCGCGACATTTCCGATCAGGAAATCCTGGAAAGATCCCTTTATCCGATGGTAAATGAGGGAGCGAAAATACTCGCTGAAGGCATAGCCATTCGAGGAAGCGACGTAGACGTCGTTTGGATCAACGGTTATGGATGGCCGATGTACACGGGTGGTCCCATGTTTTGGGCAGATACCATCGGATTAGACCAAGTGGCAGAAAGAATTCGTCACTACTCCTCCACCCTTGGCGGAGATCATTGGGAAATTTCGCCCCTACTTGAAACTCTTGCGTCTCAAAATGGGTCCCTTAGCACCTACGCGAATTGACAAGACCCCATGACCGTCGACTTTTGTGAAGTAGCCAACGAATACGTGGCCGAATTGCGCGCACGTGGCCCCGAGATCGATACCCGGCGGGCCCTCCCCCAGGACCTTGCTGACCGCCTCGCCGCGGATGGCTTCTACCGGCTCTGCACACCGACCGAACTCGGCGGGGTCGGCGCCTCACCTCAATGCTTAGCTGAGGTCTGTGAAATCCTCGCAACCGGCAATGGTTCAGCCGCCTGGTGCGTGTTCATTGGAGCGACCTCCCAGTACATGTTTCCTGCAGTGTCACAGCAATTGCTGCAGGAGTTGCTAGAAAACCCGAACGTAGTCACCAGCGGCGTGTTCGCCTATTCCGGCACTGCCGTCCGGCTCTCCGAGGCGTCCCCATCGACCTGGCGCATTGATGGTCGATGGGATTGGGGTTCTGGCTGCCAAAACGCTACTTGGATTTCTGGCGGAGTCATAATGTGCGACGCCGACGGAAACCCAATTCCTGATCGCCACGACCGACCGACCGAAGCCAGAGCGTTCTTTAAACCAGCCGAAATCGACATTCTTGACAACTGGCACACGAGTGGACTGCGAGGGACGGGATCCAACTCCTATATTGCCAGCAACCTCGAGCTGCAGGAGTACCGAATCGCCACCGTCGAATCACTCCGAGCCTCTCCTCTGGCGGATCTACCGATTTACCGATTCCCTCGATTCGGATACCTGGCCCTCCCCATAGGCGCTATCTCCCTAGGAATGGCACGCGACTCCATAGACGAAGCCCTCGGAGTTGCTAAAGCCAAAACACCTACCGGATCCGGCCGTACGCTCTCGGCCCGTCCCGCTTTCCACCGTCAAGTCGCCCTCGCTGATGCGTCTCTACGAGCTGCGAGGAGTTCATTCTACGCCGACATCCAACAAGCCTGGACTGAGGCCCAACAACAGATCGGGGAGCTCGAAACCCGTCGCCTTCTTCGATCTTCCATCATTCATGCCGTAACCGCTTCTATGAACGTTGTCGACCAGATGTACACCGCCGTCGGTGGCACTTCGGTTTTTGAAGACTCACCGTTGCAACGGCATTTTCGGGATATTCATGTCGCTTCCCAACACATGATGGTCGCAGAACCGGTTATGGAGTTAGCTGGCCGGGTGATGAGCGGCGTAGACGACGACGCCCTTGGGCTATAAATGCCTTAGGGTCAATTTGGGGAGTCCTTGATGACCACCATCGATACTGGAAAACATCACAGCTTTACTCGAAGTTCTCGCCCCGAAGCGACGCTTGACCACGAAAGTGAACGGCTGACGCGCAAACGCGAAACTGCTTTGGGCTATCGAATTATGGCTTCGTGGGGGTGGGGAGCAGACGGTTCAGGCCACATCACGGCCCGAGATCCCGAACACTCTGATTGCTTTTGGTTACTGGGATACGGAATCCCGTTTAGTGAAGCAACCATCGATGATCTAGTTCTGGTCAACCACTCGGGTCAGATAGTCGAAGGCGCACATGACATCAACCCTGCAGCGCTTTGCATTCATGGACCAATTCACGCCGCCCGCCCCGACGTGGTCGGGGCAATCCATACTCACACTCCGTACGGGACCCCTTTCTCCGCTTTGGCCGCCCCTTTACCGATGACTAGCCAGGAAGCCGTTGTCTTTCATGGCCGACAAGCAGTGTTCGACGGCGAAGAAGTGAACGTGACCGATCTAGCGACTGGTGAAAAAATCGCCACTGCTCTAGGGGACGGGAGACTTGTCGTTTTAGCCAACCATGGCCTGTTGACTGTCGGAACCACGGTGGCTTCCGCTATCGGGTTCTATCTAAACGCGGAGAGAGCAGCCGAAGTCTGCGTCAAGGTCCCAGATGGCCGCGTCATTAGTTCCGCAGCGGCCGACTCAGTGCATCTTTCGGTTGGCGACGAAATAAACGGTTGGCATGTGTTCCAATGGCTTGTGCGGTCCAGAGTGGGCGACCCCACGGTCGTTGGTTAAGTAGACAAGATGGGATGCGTTCGTTGAGTGACTATGACGTCGTCGTAGTCGGCGCCGGCAACGCAGCATGTTGCGCTGCTCTCGCGGCATCCGAGCAAGGAGCCCGCGTTCTTGTCCTTGAGAGAGCGCCCGAGGAACAATCAGGTGGCAATAGCCGCTTCACCGCCGGTGCAATCAGGTTTGCATACGACGGTGTTGATGACCTTGTGGCTCTGATGCCAGACCTAACGCAAAGCGAATTGGACCGCACTGAGTTCGGCAGTTACACGGAAGAACAGTTCTATGAAGATATGGGTCGGGTAACTGACTACAGAACCAACCCCGAGCTCGCAAATTTCTTGGTCTCCCAAAGCAAAGACACCGTAATGTGGATGCGCCACCACGGAGTTCGTTTCGCCCCGATATGGGGGCGACAAGCATTTCAAGTCGACGGCAAGTTTACGTTTTGGGGTGGACTTACGGTGGAAACGTGGGGCGGAGGTGAAGGTTTAGTTGACGCGTTGCATGACGCTTTAGAGCGAAACAGCGTCGACCTCTCCTACAACACCGCTGCGAGACACCTACTCTTCGACGGCACTCGCGTCACAGGTGTTCACGCTCGCCGACCCGGAGAGACTGTGGACATTTCGGCGGATTCTGTGGTGCTAGCCGCGGGCGGATTTCAAGCCAACACAGAATGGCGAACCAGGTATTTGGGTCCGGGGTGGGACTTGGCCAAAGTGCGAGGTACTCGATTCAACACCGGTGATGGCATTCGCATGGCACTTGATATCGGCGCGATGCCTTACGGCAACTGGAGCGGTGCTCATGCCGTCGCCTGGGAATACAACGCGCCGGAATTCGGAGATCTAGCCGTGGGTGATGCTTTTCAAAAACACAGTTACCCGTTCGGGATTGTCATCAATAACAACGGCGCCCGCTTTATCGATGAAGGCGCCGACTTCCGAAACTACACCTACGCAAAATACGGGCGGGAAATTCTGGCTCAACCAGAGCATTCCGCGTGGCAGGTATTCGACGCGAAAGTCGACCATCTACTCAGGGACGAATACCGAATCAAACAAGTCACAAAAGTGCAAGCCGACACCCTCGAAGAGTTGTGTTCTCGAATGGATGGCGTCAATACAGCTTCGGCTATTGAAACAATCACCCAATACAACGCAGCTGTAGATACCGGGATCAACTTTGACCCCAACATCAAGGACGGTCGTCGAACCCGCGGTCTCCACATCGATAAAACGAATTGGGCCAATACCATCGATCAACCGCCGTTTCAGGCCTACAACGTCACCTGCGGACTGACGTTCACCTTCGGAGGTCTCAGAATCAATGAAGAGGGACGAGTTCTAGATACAGCGCTTGAACCGCTTCCAGGACTCTTCGCCGCAGGCGAGTTAGTCGGCGGCCTCTTCTACGGCAACTACCCGGGTGGCACCGGCCTGATGGCTGGTGCCGTGTTCGGAAGGCTCGCCGGGACCACTGCAGGTCAATGCGGGACCAACTAATCAATGCTTGTCGTCGCCCCAGTTGGCGTTGCAATATTTCGCCACCGTTCAGCCAAGCTCATCGACTGATGTTCGGTTAACGCTACGCGGTACCTTTGGTCATCCATCAATGCGCCCCTGGAGTGGCATGTCGAAGATCATTTATACGCACACGGATGAAGCGCCAGCTCTAGCCACCTACTCGTTCTTACCGATAATTCAGGCCTTTGCTAAAGCTGCCGGCGTTCAAATTGAAACTCGAGATATTTCACTTTCGGGTCGGATCATTGCGGCATTCCCAGAACTCCTTACCGACGACCAGCGTTTGGACGACGCATTGGTCGAACTGGGTGCCATGACCCACACGCCGGATGCCAACATCATCAAGCTTCCAAATATTTCGGCCTCGGTCCCACAGCTACTAGCCGTTATCGATGAACTGCAGCAAGCGGGGTACGCAGTTCCCGATTATCCGACTGACCCCGGCACCTCCGATGAAGCCGATGCTCGTTCTCGTTATGACAAAATCAAAGGCTCAGCGGTAAACCCGGTGTTACGCGAGGGCAACTCGGATCGACGTGCGCCCCGAGCAGTCAAGGAATTCGCGCGAAAGTTCCCTCACTCGATGGGTAGCTGGTCGCCTGACTCAGCGACCCACGTTGCGACGATGGAGGACCACGATTTTCGTTCCAATGAACGCTCCGTCACCGTTGACCTCGACTGTGTCGTGAGAATCGAACACGCTGATAGTCGGGGGAACATCACCCTCTTAAGAGAAGTGGATGTTTCTGCTGGGGAAGTAGTCGACGCGACCTTCATGTCCGCTCGCCATTTACGTTCCTTTCTCGATGAACAGATGCGAGACAGCAAACAACGCGGGGTTCTCTTTTCCCTTCATCTCAAAGCGACAATGATGAAAGTTTCGGACCCTATTATCTTTGGCCACTGTGTACGCGTTTTCTTTTCGAAGGTCTTTGACGCACATAGCGACGTTTTGGAAGGCCTTGGAGTAAACGTCAATAACGGCTTAGGTGATCTACTCGAAGCAATCGCCGAGCTCCCCGCTGGGGAAAGAGAACCTATAGAGGCCGCTATCGCAGCCGCCTACGCGTCCGGTCCGGCTCTCGCAATGGTCGATTCCGACAAAGGCATCACCAACCTCCATGTGCCGAGCGACGTCATCGTGGATGCGTCTATGCCTGCGATGCTTCGGGCGTCAGGGCAGATGTGGAATGCCAACGGCGAACAACAAGATACGAAAGCAGTTATTCCCGACAGCAGTTATGCGGGGATCTATCAGGCGGTGATCGACGACTGCATCGAAAACGGGGCGTACGACCCGACGACAATGGGGTCGGTCCCAAACGTTGGTCTAATGGCCCAAAAAGCAGAGGAGTACGGAAGTCATGACAAAACCTTTGAGCTAACCGAAAGCGGAACGGTTCGTGTGGTGCAAGCTGACGGTTCGGTACTCCTTGAGCACGAAGTAGAGAAGGGTGACATCTGGCGAATGTGCTTAGTGAAAGATGCTGCCATCAAGGACTGGGTGCGCCTCGCAGTCGCTCGCGGACACGCTACCGGCGCTACGGTGATTTTTTGGCTCGACGCTGATCGTGCCCATGACGCACAGTTGATCCAAAAGGTTGAAAAATATCTGCTCGATTTTGACGTCGAAGGGCTTGACCTCAGAGTCCTTTCCCCGGTCGAAGCGACGCGAGTTTCCCTAGCCCGAATCCGCCGTGGTGAGGACACTATTTCCGTTACTGGCAACGTCTTGCGGGACTACAACACCGACTTATTTCCTATTCTTGAAGTGGGGACCTCCGCCAAGATGCTCTCAATCGTTCCCCTAATGAACGGGGGTGGCTTGTTCGAAACCGGGGCAGGTGGTTCCGCACCCAAGCACGTCCAACAGTTTGAAGCCGAGAACCATTTACGGTGGGACAGCCTTGGCGAGTTCCTCGCGCTTGCGGTGTCGTTCGAACATTTGGGGTCGTCGGCGAATAATGCAACGGCCACTCTGTTGGGAGCTGCATTAGATCAAGCGACGGGGCGTTTACTTGATGACGGCAAGTCGCCGAGCCGAAAAGTGAACGAGTTGGACAACCGAGGTAGCCATTTTTACTTGGCGATGTGGTGGGCGGAAGCAATGGCCACTCAAACCAACGATCCCTCGCTTGCTTCTGTGTTCGAACCACTCGCAAGAGCGTTGACTGATGCGCGCGAAGAAATCATTCAAGAACTGCTTGATTGTCAGGGGAAAGCAATGGATATCGGGGGCTACTACTTTCCCGATCCAGTCTTGACGTCGCAGGCAATGCGCCCGAGCGTTACGTTCAACCAAATAATCGATGATTTCGCCTCCTGATACGCCGAATTAGAGACTCAACTACTGCTGCCCAGGCAACTCGCACCCCCAGGAAGCATCGCTATGCATGGGCCCTAAATCTGGCACGCGAAATTGTCGCCGAATTGTCTTGGCTTCCAGCTTGCCTTGTCGCACAAGAATGCCTAGTTTTTGGCGACTGAACGGCCGTTAGGCTACCGACAGCGACCCTGGTGTTCAGCAGTTGGTCGCACCGAACAGGGGGATCCACGCGACGGTGAACGATCTGGCAGATCCCTCTGACGATAGGGCGCTTCTCACCGTCGAGAATGTAGCTACCCATTTCGCAATTCCGTCGGGTTTAGTCCGTGCTGTCGATGGCGTCAGCTTTACGCTCCATCCAGGAAAAACTCTGGGAATCGTTGGCGAAAGTGGTTCGGGTAAGACTGTTCTAGCCCGAACCATCATGCGTCTAAATCTTGGTCACAACGTTCATACTTCGGGGAAGGTCCACTTCTCGGGTCGAGAACTTCTAGGTCTTCCCATGGCGGAAATGGCGGATATCTGGGGCCAGGAAATGGCGATGGTCTTTCAGGATCCTATGACCTCCCTAAACCCGGTCGTAAAGATCGGCCGACAACTTACTGAACACGTGCGTAAACACCATGGCGCGTCCAAAATCGAGGCCCGAGATCTGGCTCTGGAGCTGTTGAAGAGCGTCCGGATTCCCGAGGCGAAAGCCCGTGTTGAGGCCTACCCTCATGAACTCTCTGGGGGCATGCGACAACGAGTATCAATTGCTATTGCCCTCGCGTGCAATCCAAAACTCTTGTTCGCAGATGAACCCACCACTGCTCTCGATGTCACCGTCCAGCATCAAATCTTGAATCTGCTTGGTATGCAGCAGGAAGAACGAGGCATGGCAATGGTGCTCGTAACGCACGACCTAGGTGTGGTCGCGGGCCGGACGGACGAAATTTTGGTCATGTACGCGGGAAAGATCGTTGAGCAGGCTGAAACCACAGCGATATTTCAACAAACGTCACACCCTTATACAGAGGCGCTACTGCGATCCATCCCAAAGATCGATTTACCGAGCCATACTCGACTCGCCGCGATCGCTGGCCGGCCGCCCGACCTAATCGCTCCACCCGACGGCTGTTCCTTTAGTCCTAGGTGTCCCTACGCACAAGAACGCTGCTTTGAGGAGGAACCCCTTCTTGACGCATCTGGCGGAGACCACGCCTTCGCCTGCTGGTATCCAGTCGGGACTCCCGAAAACAAGGCGGCGTGGGAGAAGAATCTCTCAGAGGGGCGACTCTCTACTTTGGCAGTTGCAAAGGGTCAAATAGTCGACGAGGTTCCTGTCAACCTAGCTTCGGGTGCTGGCTAATGGCTGGCACCGGGAAAGCCCATCTGCGCCCCAAAGAGGACGTGCTCATCTGCGCAGAAGATCTTGTCGTCGAATTCCCGGCTTCTCGCGGGCGTGTAGTTAACGCCGTGAGCGGCATCAGCCTGGACGTGAAGGAAGGAGAAACACTTGGTCTTGTGGGTGAATCAGGGTGCGGAAAATCCACCACGGCGAAGGCGCTTATTCAGTTGCCGCCTCCTTCTTCAGGGACCGTCAGTTACCGAGGGGCAGAACTTACCGAACTAGACGAGGAATCCCTGAGACGGACCCGCACCAACCTCCAAATGATTTTTCAAGATCCGATCTCGTCGCTCAATCCTCGACGAAAGATTGGTGCAGTCATCGCTGAGCCTCTCCGCGTTTGGGGTCCCAAAGATGCCGAAACGCAAGCCGAGCGAGTCGATGCGATGCTCGAAGCGGTCGGGATTGATCCCGAAACTGCGCGCGATAAGCGGGCCCACGAATTTTCCGGGGGGCAATGTCAGAGAATCTCGATTGCCAGAGCTCTAGTGCTGAATCCTCAGGTGATTATCTGTGATGAACCCGTTTCGGCGCTCGATGTGTCCGTGCAAGCCCAAATACTGAATATGCTTGAGGATCTCAAAGCGGAATATGGTCTCACATTGGTATTCATTGCCCACGATCTTGCTGTCGTCAAAAATATTTCCGACCGAGTTGCAGTCATGTATCTCGGCAAACTCTGCGAAGTGTCCGAATCGGACGCGCTCTACGGCAATCCCGCTCACCCCTATACTGAACTCCTTTTGGGTTCGAGTCCCGCACCAGATCCTGAAGCTCCGCTCGACGTCAGTATGGTCGAAGAGGGCGACGTTCCTTCTCCAATCCAGCCCCCATCTGGTTGTCGCTTCCATACCCGTTGCCCTTACGCTTCTACACGGTGCTCGGAGGAAGAACCTCAGATGCAAAAGGTTTCCGATGACCACTATGTTGCCTGTCATCACCCACTCGTCTCCGTTGCCGAGCCGGCGGAGGTGAGCGCCTGATCAAGGAATGCTTTCCTAATAGGGAAGCCTGAGCGGTGTGGTATCCGCCCGCCGCGGTATCCAGCATTAAAGTTAGAACTCTAGGGAGGGTTCACATGAAGAAAAGCTGGCTAAAGCTCATCGCTCCGCTCTTCGCTATTGCGTTGATCGGCGCTGCCTGTGGTGGCAGCGACAGCGATTCAGAGTCGAGCAGCAGCTCAGACACTGAGAGCAGCACAGAAACAGAAACAACAGAAGCACCTGAAACAGAAGACACCGTTCTCGAGGCAGGCACTGAAGCCGAAGGGGATGTCGATACTGAGGTGGAAGCAGTCGTAGAAGAAAGTAGCTACGGCGGCACCGTCATCATTGGTCTTGAAGCCGAGGCTACGGGTTTGCGCCCGTGGGAGGATGGTTGTTCCTCTCCATGTCTCGTCATGATGAAGGCAATGATCGACACCATGGTGGAAAGGCGAGCAGACGGCACCTACGGTCCGTGGCTTGCTAAGTCATGGTCATCCAACGAGGGCTACACCGAGTGGACCTTTGAACTTCAAGAAGGAGTCCTGTTCCATAACGGTTACTCGTTCAACGCCAAGACCTTGGTCGACATGTTTGAACTTCAGAAGGTTGGAGCAATTTCGGCCGGAGTGGTCTCTGCGGCAAAGGTTGGGGAGGTAGTAGCTGTCGATAACTTGACGGTCAAGTACGTCCTCACCGGCGCACATTCGGCATTTCCTTCGTTCCTCTACGGCGTAGGCCTTGGCGGGGTGTTCGAGCCCAATGCGGCCAACGAAGATTTCGACGGGTTCTCGATGAATCCGATCGGCACCGGACCGTTCATGATGGATAAACGCGACTTGGACAACGAGACAATCGTTGTTCGTAATCCCAATTACTGGATGAGCGACGAGGACGGCAACCAGTTGCCGTATCTCGACTCAGTACAGTTCCGGCCCATCCCGGACGAAGGGACTCGTCTTGACTCGTTGCTTTCCGGCACGACAAGCATGATGCAGACCTTGCGTCAGGGAACCATTCGTGACGCGCGTGCAGCTAAGGCCGATGGTGCAGACATCACACTTCTTGAGTTCCAGGGCAACAACGTCGGCGGTGGTCAGTACAACAACAACAACCCACCATTAGATGATGTTCGAGTTCGTAAGGGCTTGACCCAGATGAACAACCAAGACGCAGTGATTGAAGCTCTAGGTGGCACAGGAATTTCTCTTCCTGGCACCCAGTGGTTCAGCCCTGACAGCCCTTGGTACTCAGAAAAGGTTGCCGCTGCTTGGCCAAAGTTTGACTTTGATGCCGGCAAGGCTCTGATTGAGGAATACGTGAACGATCCTGATCGTTCAGATGGAAGGGATGTAGGCGACAACATCGAAGTTGAGCTCTCCTGCCCACCTGATCCCACTCTGATCGCTGCTATCCAGGTGATTGAACAGTTGTGGAGTGCTACCGGGATGATTGACGTAAATGTCACTAACTACGATCAGCAGACTCACATCAACTACGCGTTAGGTGCTCCACCTGATTTCATGGGTGAACACGGCGCGCACTGCTGGCGGTGGTCGAGTAACGATGATCCATCAACGTTCCTGAACACTCAGTTTGCGCCTCCCACCTTGGGTATAGCCGCTGCATACGGCTTGGACGGAATCTTTTCTCCGATCAACTTCCCCAACTATTTCGACATCGAAATGTTTGGTTGGCTAGTTGCAGCGATCAGCACCGATGTGTTTGAGGAGCGCTATGCCCTCTACGAGATGGTGATGATGCGGCTTGCGCGAGATGTCCCAGTTTGGTATTCGGGCCATACCGCTACGCTATTGGCAGCAGAATCCAACATCCTCGGAGTGAACGGCTGGTTGCTTCCAGACGGAAGCTTGGGGGCTGGTTTCCCATCAGCAGTAGCTCGTTGGGGCCAGGTGTTCATCGACAACTAATCGACACTGATCATTGACCGCGATCCTTAGGTAGGAGTTCCACCATTGGGAAAGATTTTGACCGTACGACTGGCGCGACTTGTAGCGACACTTTTTGCGGTTTCACTTCTTACCTTTCTCTTGGTTGAACAACTACCTGGGGATCCGGTCACTGCTCTTTTGCCACCAGAAGCGCTCCATGATCTTGAGACCATCGAACGTATTCGTGCTGAACTCCAGCTCGATGACCCTGCGCTCGTCCGCTACGGGCGATGGGTGACTGATGCCTTACAAGGCGATCTTGGAAAGTCGTACATCACCGACCAGCGGGTCGCTGATGCCATCAGGGACCGCATTCCTGTCACGATGGAGCTTGCTTTATTAGCGACCGTTATCGCCGCGGTACTTGCAGTACCGATTGGTGCGTTTTCTGCCTACAGAGAAGGCGGACGTTTCGACCGGATGATGTCGGGCTTCACGACCGCTGCACTCTCGATCCCTGCCTTCGTGGCAGCGATCTTTTTCATTTGGCTTTTCACTCTGAAATTCAACTGGCTTCCATCTACTGGCTGGAATCGCATCACTGACAAGGGCCTCTTAGCCAACCTCAAAACCGCAATTTTGCCCGCTAGCGCGTTAGCTCTAGCACCATTAGCGATTAACGCTCGCCTCATCCGGGCAGACATGATCGGAACATTAAAAGAGGACTACGTGTTGTCGGCCCGAGCGAAAGGTTTGCGTGACAGATATATCCTGATGCGGCACGCACTCAGACCGAGCGCACTCACCGCGATCACCGTGTTCGGACTGCAGCTAGGTGGACTCATCGGCGGCACAGTCGTCATCGAAACTGTTTTCGCCTTACCTGGGCTAGGCACCCGACTGATTAGCGGCATTTATCAACGCGACGTCATGATGATCCAAGGAATCACGCTGTTCGTTGCAACCGTGTATGTGGTCGTTAATACCGCTGTTGATCTGCTGTACCTGGCTCTCGATCCGCGAATCCGGCGGCAGTGATGTCTGACTCTGAGACCGTGATCCAGACAGGCAAGTCTTCCTCGAAGCGCAACGGGTTCCTGACTGCAATTTCGGAAATGCCCGTCATGGTGAAATTAGCTCTCTTCTGGCTGGTATTTATTGTCACCGCCGCTATCTACGCTCAAATCGATCTGCTACTCAATCAAGCGTTACCGCTACAGGACCCCTTTCATCAACCATTTCTCTTCGGTGATGCTTCCCCGGTAGAAGGTCCCTCAGCCGACCATGTTCTCGGAACTGACATTCTGTCTCGAGACAACTTGTCCAGACTCATACACGGCGCCTGGGTCTCCCTGATTGTCGCTGTCACCGTTGTTGCGTTCGGGATCGTCTTCGGCGGCTTTATCGGTGCCTTCGTCGGTTATGTCAGAGGGCGTTCCGAAACGGTCGTCATGGCGGGCCTCGACGTGGTCTTGGCCTTCCCACCCCTAGTGCTCCTTCTCGCATTGGTCTCTATCTACAAAGTTCGAAATCTCACCCTCATAGCGCTGGTATTTGGGGTGCTAAGCATCCCAACGTATGTGCGCATCGCTCGAGCAAGCACATTGGGAATCGCGAGCCGAGAATTTATTCAAGCTGCTGAGGCAATTGGAACAAAAAGGAGATCGATCCTGTTCCGCGAAATCATTCCGAACATAATGCCGGCGCTGCTTGCCTACGCACTAATTAGTGCCGGTTTCGTCATCGTGATCGAAGGCACTCTGTCGTATCTCGGACTGAGCGTGCAGATCCCCCAACCCACCTGGGGAAACATGATCAACGAAGGTCGGCGCGATATTCGACGGACCATATTGCCGATCTTTTGGCCTGGCCTGTTTCTCACATTGACAGTCGTATCACTAAACATGCTCGGAGACTGGGTGCAGCAACGGGTCGCTGTTCGCTCATCTGCCCTTTGATCAGCTATCGCTCTGACCTGATTCGAGGCCTAAGATCCCGCCGTCTCCAAGGGTGCCTGTATCCCTATAGGCATCCAATTTCGCTCTACTGTCATCAATGTCGAGATTTCGCATAGTCAGCTGACCGATCCGATCAAGAGGCCCGAACGGTGCCTCTTCAACTCGTTCCATAGATAGCCGATCTGGTTCGTAGGTTAAAGCCGATCCAGAGGTGTCCAGGATCGTGTAATCGTCGCCGCGGCGAAGCCGCAACGTCACCTCTCCCGAAACCGCCGAACCAACCCACCTCAACAATGGATCCCGCAGCATCAAACTCTGAGGATCAAACCAACGTCCTTCATAAAGAAGTCGGCCAAGGCGTCTGCCCATGCTGCGGTAGTTTTCGATCGTGTTTTCATTATGGATGGCAGTCAGTAGACGCTCATAGGCGACGTGAAGGAGCGCCAAACCCGGTGCCTCGTAGATCCCCCTCGACTTGGCTTCAATGATTCTGTTTTCAATTTGATCGCTCATTCCTAAACCATGGCGTCCGGCGACAGTATTCGCCTCAACCACCAGGGCTACCTGATCATCAAATGTTGCTCCGTTTATAGCAACGGGCCACCCTTCTTCGAACACAACAGCGACATCTTCTTCAGAAATCTCAACCGAAAGATCCCAATGTGGTTGGCCCATTATCGGAGACACAATTTCCATCCCACAGTCGAGATTCTCTAACGCCTTAGCTTCGTGGGTTGCTCCCCAAATGTTCGCGTCGGTGGAGTACGCCTTTTCTGCTGAATCTCGATATGGCAACTCGCGCCCGGCAAGAAACTCACTCATTCCGGTACGCCCACCCAGCTCATCCACGAAGGCTTGATCTAGCCACGGTTTATAGATCCTTAGGTTCGGATTGACCATTAACCCGTAACGGTAGAAGCGTTCGATGTCGTTACCCTTGTACGTGGAGCCGTCGCCCCAGATGTCGACACCATCTTCTTTCATAGCTGCTACCAGCATGGTCCCGGTGACCGCTCGTCCTAGCGGAGTTGTGTTGAAATAAGTCTTTCCGGCGGTCGCAATATGGAAAGCGCCGCACTGCAGCGCCATGAGGCCTTCACGCACCAGTTCAGAGCGGCAATCAACAATACGAGCTTCCTCTGCCCCATACTGCAACGCGCGGTCTGGAACACTTTCGAGATCGGGCTCGTCGTATTGGCCCAAGTCTGCGATATATGCATAAGGAATCGCTTCGTGTTCACGCATCCAAGCGACCGCCGCAGAAGTGTCTAAGCCACCCGAGAACGCTATCCCCACTCGTTCTCCCACAGGAAGAGACATCAGGACCTTCGACATAGGAAAACCACGGTACGTCATCAGACCCTCCTTGCCTTGCATCAGTTTCGGTTCCTACGGTTTAAGATTCCTTCCCAAAGGGAGAGCCAGTGGTCGAAATTGCGCAACGGGTAGCTGAGCTAGTTCAAATTCCGAGCGTTAACCCGCTCCACGCCGGACCAAAATCTGGTGATGCCGGAGAACGCGAGTTGTCAGATTGGTTAGCCGACCACGCTGACGCTCTCGGAGCTGACGTCGTGGTTGACGAAGTTGAAGATGGGCGATGCAACGTGTACGCCCGTTTTGAGGGCGCTTCGGATCGCGCTGTCACGGTCGATGTTCATCTCGATACTGTCGGCGTGGAACACATGCCCGATAACCCTTTCGATGGTCGCATCGAAAATGGTCGGGTGTATGGACGCGGCTCGGTCGATACCAAACCCACCCTTGCCGTTGTGTTGCAAGTTCTAGAGGAGATCCGAGCCGCAGGCCAGCGGCCCTTACCGACTGTGAACCTAGTTGGCACCATCTCTGAAGAAGGAGGAGGGTTACTGGGTGCCACGCGGTACCGCGACTGGTTGTTGGAAAGAGGACAACGCGTTGAGCAGATGGTTGTTGCTGAGCCAACGATGTGCGCCCCCGTTCATGGACACAAGGGAGGCATTGGTCTTGATGTCACCGTCCACGGACATGCAGCACATTCGTCGAAACCCCATCTTGGGGCGAATGCGTTGAGCGGCGCGGCACGGATAGTGATCGCTATCGACGCAGAACAAGAGCGACTTGC
>DGLO01000039.1:14657-16311 GCA_002388005.1 Candidatus Neomicrothrix sp. UBA4542 | reverse complement strand
GTGTTCGCGCTACACCGTGGAAATCCTGTCGGGCGTACCAGTCGACAGTTTGGGGATCTCCGCCAATGTCGTGAAAGATGGGAAACGAACTGCCGTCGTGGAAGCCTCAATTTCTCACCAAGGCAGGGTCGTCGCCCGCGCTACTTCGCAATGGCTTTCGCGACCAACAGAACCTTTTGGAAACCAGCTACCAGTTCCGGCTATTCCCCTCGAACGAGCGGACCCCGGCGCACATCCCGACATGGAATACCCCAGGCCCGGATTCAATGCAGACGCGGTCGAACTTCGAGTCGTTAGCGGGTCTACCGAGGAGTCCGGTCCCGGACTCATTTGGGCGCGACTCGACCACGAGTTGATTGCCGGTGAATCAACCTCAAAGTTCCAACAGGTTGCGACTTTGTCTGACCTAGGAGCGGCCGTTGGCTGGGAACACGCTGACGATGAGCAAGCTTTCATCAACCCCGACGTCACTCTTCAGCTTCTACGCCTCCCGATATCTGAATGGATTCTTTTCGATTCGGCGGTTGAACGTTCATCACCAAATCTCGCGTGTTGTCGGACAACGCTCGCCGATGAAGCAGGTGTCATCGGATGGGTGTTACAAAGTCAGATGGTCGCGCCAGAAGAGATTCAACTCTGACCCCACGATTTCCCGCTCAACCCAGGCGATACAACCAAGTCGCTTGGATTAACCGCCGGCGACATCCGCGTCCATCCGTCCAGTGGTCGGGTACCCACGCTGTTCAATCGCCCGATGTCGGGCTGCGACCGATTCGATGATGTTGGGATCGGTGTAGATGTAGAACTCATCGTTGATCACCGCGTCGTGAACGATGTCGGCCACCTCGTGGGGTGGGCGCCCGGACGCGATGACATCCCACAAAGCGGCGGTGACGGCTTCGGAGTGCTCCGTAGCAACAGGCGCGGGCACCGTTTGGAAGCGCTCGGGTCGACGGGCCTCGTCGTTCATAATGTTGGTGGCGACCGGGCCGGGACATAGTACGGAGACGTTGACGCCGGGGGCTCGTGCCGCGAAATCGTGAAACTGACACTCGGAGAGTGCGACCACCGCATGTTTGGCCGCGTAATAGGCGGCGCTGATGACGGATCCTGAGGTGAGCCCTGACTGTGACGCGGTGTTGATCATGTGGCCATCGCCATGCGCAAGGAGGTGGGGGACGAACGTCCGGACCCCGTGAATGACTCCCCAGAGGTCAACGTCGAGCACCCACTGCCAATCCTCGACGGTCAGTTCGTGCGGCGCGTGACCTGGGGGACCCGCGACGCCGGCGTTGTTGCAGACAAGGTGGGCGCGGTCGAAGCGATCGATAGTGAACGCCAGCAAGCCTTCAACTTCCGACGCCACCGTGACATCGACGGGCAAACCCGCCGCCGGTCCCACTTCGGACACCTCGGCGACGGCGACATCGAGCGCCACCTGATCGATGTCGGCCAGAACGACGCTCATCCCAGCCGCTGCCCACCGGTCGGCCATGGCTCGACCGATCCCGCTAGCAGCGCCCGTCACAACAGCAGTCTTTCCGGCCAACTCCTTCACGGCACCCCCTCCGGTCACGCTAATGGATTTGGAAATGGAGTAGCCAAAAGAACCCAACGCGTGACTTGACCGAGGGAGCCGTTGAAAAACGCTCAA
>DGLO01000039.1:12764-14270 GCA_002388005.1 Candidatus Neomicrothrix sp. UBA4542 | reverse complement strand
AATTTCCGGTTAACAGACCCGGAGATTCAGGCCGATTCGCCGATTGCGCCTTGTTGAACCAGAGCTTCTATCTCTTCTATCCCATGGCCAGCTTCGGAAAGAATTTCCCTGGTGTGTTGCCCTAGCTTCGGCGCAGGTCCCTTCGGTCCGACTTGAACGTCAGCGAATCGCATCGGCGCGGCGACCGTCCGGTACGGGCCGATATCAGGACTGTGAATCGTTGGAAACACACCCAATGCGTCAGCTTGGGGATCTGAAGCGACCTCGTGTAGTCCAAGTACTGGCCCCCAGATCATGTCGTTGGCATCAAATATCTCCCCCCACTGGTCACGAGTTCGATGAGAAAGTGCTTCGTCGATCGCCGCTACCAACTCAGGCATATGTCGGAAACGTCCGCGAACATCTTGGAGTCGCTCATCGGCCAGCAGATCTTCTCGTTCAATCACACGACATAGCTTCGGCCAAGCACTCTCTTCGGGCATATTGAGGACAATCCACTTCCCGTCACCGCAGGGATATCTATTCGCTGTAGGGAGAATCATGTTTTCCCTGGAGCGAGGTCGGAGAGGCGCTAAATCGACAGCGGTAATTGCATAATCTGTTGCCTGGGTCCAGATGGCAGTTTCGTAGAGGGAGGTCTCCACTACTTGCGCCTCCCCCGTCCTTTCAGCGAGCCGGAGTGCAGCCAAGATCGCGGAAACAAATGCGAGTCCTGTCGTATGGTCGCCCTGGGCGGGGCGGGCCATAGGAACAGTCCCGGCCTCACCTTCCCGCATAGCGTCATAGAGTCCAGAGCGCCCAAAAAAAGCAGTCACGTCGTATCCCGGTCGGTGAGCTTCAGGTCCCTGAGTTCCATAACCAGTCAGTGTCGCATGAACGATTCTTGAATTGGCCTGCTTGATGCTGTCAGGGTCCAAGCCGAATTTGTCTTGGCGATGTCTCAATAGATTGCACATGAAGACATCCGCACGAGCGATCAGCGAAAACACGACCTCCATTCCAGCTTCAGAATCGAGGTCTACGGCGATCGACCTCTTCCCTCGGTTTGAGACATCGAATTGATAATCGAACTTCTTTTTTGCTTCGGAAACTTTCGCCGGTCGACCCATGTCCCGCATCGGATCGCCGCTAAGAGGTTCAATCTTGATGACATCGGCACCAAGGTCGGCAAGTATGGCTCCAGCACTCGGTGAGGCCATCCAGTTGTCAATCTCGATGACAGTCACGTCGTCTAGCGGAGCAGTCATTTAGTTGCCTCCTTGCATGAACTCTCGGACAGTCACAGCAGCATTGCAGGGGGAACCCTGCTTCGCGTGAGAGTTGCAGCTTTGTGAATGGCGACACCGCGCGTCAAGCGGTGTTCTGTACCGGTCATTACGCTGCTGTTATGGAAATCAAAGACAAGGTCGCCATCGTCACAGGTGGCGGCAGCGGAATCGGGGAAGCGCTGGTCGAAAGATTTCGCGCCGAAGGCGCCCGAGGCTTGGTTGTAGTAGATCGCGACGG
>DGLO01000039.1:0-12347 GCA_002388005.1 Candidatus Neomicrothrix sp. UBA4542 | reverse complement strand
AAACAGTTGACGACCACGGAACGCTCGATATTTTCGTTTCGAATGCCGGGTACGTCACCCAGGGAGGGCTGGAAACGGACAACGCGGAGATACAACGGATGTGGGAAGTGCATGTGATGTCTCACGTTTATGCGGCGAGAGCCGCGGTGCCGGTAATGGTCGCTAACGGTGGCGGTTACTTGTTGAATACGGCGTCCGCAGCTGGCCTCTTGACCCAACTCGGGTCCATGCAGTACGCGGTCACCAAAGCAGCAGCAGTTTCATTGGGTGAATTCCTTTCGATTACCTACGGTGAAAGGGGTATTCGAGTGTCAATGCTGTGTCCGCAGGCAGTCGAAACGAACATTCTTTCGAACAGCCCAGATCGTCTTGATCAGGGAACTGGTACCCCTGGCAGCGCGGCCGGTGACGGTGTTCTCACTGCTGAACAACTTGCAGAAACTGTCATCGAATGCATGGCTGAAGAAAGATTTCTCGTGTTGCCGCACCCTGAGGTTCAGACGTACAGAGAACGAAAAGCTAGTGACATCGACCGTTGGATAAACGGAATGCAACGCTTTCAGGCTCGCCTATACGCTGACCGCGACTTAGCCCCGGCTGATTGGCTTTTGAGTTAGCCGCGGACCATCAAACGGCTAGGTCAATCTGTTGCATCTTGGCGAGAGCCGATGTCGGGTCGCTCATCGACTAACTCTTCGATTTGAGTTACGCGGTCTTCAATCGCTACAAGTCTGTCCGCAACCATCGATGCGCGGCTATTGAAAAGGGGCGCTCTTCGTAATTTGCGATGTTTTCGACTGTCAAGCAGGTGCATGAAGCCCTTGCCTCGGGTCAGATAGGCGGTAGCTAGAAGCAGCGCAGCGTAAATGAACCCTTCGGACTTGAATAGTCCCACCCATCCGTACTCGACGACCCAATTCCGGTCAATCAGCCACACCGGGAGAAAGATCAGAATCATCGCCCCGGGTATCGCCGAAATCAGACGCGACCCACCCAAAGCCATCGCCAGAGCGAACATCTTGATCGACAACTCCTCCGGATAATGGGTGAAGTCATTGAAATTGGTTGGAATCATGAGCAGGCCGCCAGCTAATCCAGCCATACCTCCGCTGAGAGCGACCCCGTAGAGCCTCAGTCGGTAGACCGAAACCCCGAAAGCCCGCGCAGCCTCAGGTTCGTCGCGGCTAGCTATAAAGGCCCGGCCGATGGGTCCTCTGAGCAATCCTTGAACCAAGAACAGGGTTACCGCCGTATAACTGGCAACCAGGAAAAATTCCCATATATGTTCGTCTTCCTCAGCGATTCCTGTCCAGGACGGCGCAACAAACGAACCATTCAAAAGCACCGGCAAGTTGCCATCAACCTGTTTGAGAACGATCGGATAGGCAACTGCTAGGGAAAGGGTCAGTAAAGCAAGATATGCCTTCGGCAAACGCAGGGATGGAATGGCAACGATCGCCCCCACGAGTGTTCCTGCTAACAGGCCCGCGATGGGCATCCAGACGACCGGCACCCCAAAATCGTTGACTGCGTGGAGCGCCGCGTACGCACCGACCCCAACCAGAGCTCCCTGGCCGAGGGACAAAAGTCCCAGATAGTGCGTCAACAGCACCAGGCCACCGAACGCCAGTGCAAGCGCAACCGAGTTCGAGAAATCGGTGACAATCTTTGGCGTCGCGCCGTATGCGACTCGCAAAGACAGAGCCACTAGAGCCGCTGAAGCAACTATCCAAGCAACTCGAACAGGAGCGGACGTCGTCGCATCTTTTTCCCTCATCGTTGCCGCCACGTTTCAGTTCTCGGTAACAAACCCGAGGGACGCACAAACAGCACGATGATGAGCACAAGTAAGGCCCAAACCAGCGTCACTTGACTATCAATAAAGCTCACATAACCGCCGAGCATGGTCTCAAGGAAAGCAAATAGATACCCACCGATAAACGCTAGGGCTGGGCTTCTAAGACCACCTAAAGTTGCCGCAGCGAGACCAAATACGAGTAGCCGGCCCATCATGTCGGGTCGGACATTGATCTCTCCGGCAATGAGGCCCCCAGCCAAGGCACCGATCCCAGCGGCCAAGGCCCAACCGAGCATGAGCACTCGACTAACCCTGATTCCCACCATGACCGACCCGGTTTGATTAGACGTCACCGCCCGAAACGCGAGACCCGCCTTTGTCCGACGTTGCAATATGGCTAAAAGGCCCAATACCCCGATCATGGTCAGGGTTATCCCCACGCTGTCGTGCCAAAGACGAGCACCGCCGATATCCCACCGATCGTCAACAGTCTGAGGAAAAGGAGAACCCAAGAACATGGTGCGCCCACCCCATTGCTTTCGCACGAAAGCGCCCAGGAGCAAATAAAGACCTAGCGTCGCTCCAACCGCCGCGACCGGGTCAGCGCTAATGGGACGAATGATGACCCTCTCGGTAAAGGCACCGATCACCATCGAAATGACTATGGCACCCAAGATCGCTGCCCATATGGGCCAAGCTGCCCCTACCACATCGGTGTTCGACGAGAACTTCAGGTAAGGACTGGGGCCAGTAGCCAGAACCAGAGCGATATAGGTAGAAAACATTGCCAACTGTCCTTGCGCGAGGTTGAGAACCCCAGTCGAGCGGAACACCATAGAAATGGCGACCGCCAGAGCGGCGTACGCCGAGCCGTTGGCAAGGGAGTCAAAGGTTCGTTGTAAGAACAGCGACATGCACCAGGAAGTCTGTCACTCTCAAAGGTGTTAAGCACCCACCAATCAGTCATACCTAATACAAAACCTCATGCCAGGATGTTGGACGTGACTACGAACCGCTATCTCGCCGACGTAGCGATCACCTGTGATCAAAATTTCACTGTTATCCGTGACGCAGCAATCGACGTGAACGAGGGGCGGATCACGTCAATCGGACCCCAATCCGAAGCGCCGCCGCACCAGGGCACAGTGCACGACCTCGGGGGCTTAGTCATGCCAGGCCTCGTCAATAGTCACGCCCATACCCCAATGACGCTGGTACGCGGAGCAGGCGATGGGCTCCCCCTCCTGGAATGGCTAACGAAAGTGATGTGGCCGCGAGAAGGCCAAATGACACCCGAGGATGTGCTTTGGGGAATGCGACTAGGCGCATCCGAAATGCTGCGAGCGGGCGTAACGAGCACCTGCGAGATGTACCTCTTCGAAGAATCGGTGGTTGAAGCATCGACAGAAGCGGGTATCCGACTAGTTATGACACCCGGGATCATCTCAGCACTTCACGCCGATGATTTCGGCTCAACCGACGGCCGCCTCGCCACGATTACAGAGTTCCATAAGCACTACCACGACCCAGAACGAGGTGTCACTGTGGGTTTTGGCCCACATTCCGCGTACGATCTGCCCCTCGAATTTTGCGCGGAAGTAGCCGCAGCTGCTCGCGACCTAGATGCGCTTCTACATATCCATGTCTGCGAAACGCAGGCAGAAGGCATGGATCTTGAATCCGCGAACGATGGTCGTTCAACAGTTCAACTGTTAGCCGAAAATGGTGTTCTGGACGGACGGGTGATTGCTGCTCACAGCGTCTGGCTCAACGACGCAGATATCGAAACGTACGCTCACCACGACGTCTCCGTCGCGCACTGCCCGGTGAGCAACATGAAACTCGGCTCGGGTGTCGCCGCCGTTAGAGCAATGCGTTCGCGAGGAATCGAAGTTGGATTGGGAACAGATGGACCGGCTTCAAACGACGATCTTGACTTGTGGCAGGAAATAAAGTTTGCGCCCTTACTAGCAAGAGTCGTAGCGACGGACGCTGCTGCAATGAGTCCGCGAGACGCGCTTTGGATGGCCACCAGCGAAGGAGCGCGGGCGGTTGGCAACCGTGACGTTGGAACCCTCGAAAGTGGCCAAAGAGCTGACTTTATTCGCGTCAATCTGGATGACCCAACGTTTGTTCCCGTCACATCTACCGACGAGTTGATAGCGCACTTGGCGTGGTCAGGTAGCGGACGACATGTCACCGATGTTTGGGTTGGGGGCGAACAAGTTGTAGCCGACCGCCAATGCCTCAGGATCGATGTGGAACGAGCTATGGCAGAAGTCCAAACTCGCGGTCTGCGGTTAGCGAGCGACTCAGGTACGTGACGTCAACCTGGTAGACCCACCTCCGTTCGCACATGGGCACCGAGTTGCGTGTCACGATGGCCTCATGATCGGCATCATCGCAGGCACTGGGTACTACGAACTTCCCGGGCTACGGCAACGCAAAGACGAAACGTATACCAACCAATATGGGCAGGCGTCGGTGTCGACGGGAACGTGGCATGACGTTCCGATCGCCTTCGTGGCCCGCCACGGCGGCGATCACTCGATCCCGCCTAATGCCATCAACTATCGGGCCAATATCCGCGCACTTTCCGAACTGGGAGTGGAGGCAGTGTTCGCTGTGAACGTCGTCGGATCAATGATTCTCGAACGGGGGCCAGGATCCTTGTTCCTGGTTGATGATTTCATCGAGTTCACTCAAGGACGCGACTGCACCTTTTTTGACCAACCGGGTCAACTCAAACACACGGACATGACAGTGGTGTACGACACCAAACTTCGGTCACAGGTGCTTCGTGCTGCACAGATGGAAGACATCGATATCGTCGAGACAGCCACTTATGTGTGCACCGACGGCCCCAGATTCGAGACCCCCTCTGAAATCCGAATGTACAAACAGCTAGGCGCGCACGTCGTGGGAATGACGGGCTACCCGGAAGCCGCACTCGCCCGAGAAGGAAACATTCCTTATGCATCTATTGCTGTTGCGTCGAACCTGGCAGCAGGGATGACCGACGGGCCGATAGAAGAGCAAGTCGTTTGGGACACCCTAGAAGCAACGAAAGAACCGGTTTTTCGACTTTTGAGCCGCTCTGTTCAGTTGCAAGCCTCAGGTGAATGTTGAATCGATCGTCGCTGACCGCCGCAGATCTCATTTCGACCGACCCACAACCCTTCAAATGGCGAATGGGCGTCAGACCTCTACGTCTCGAACAGTGGCTCCTGGTCGACGCTGACCGCGACGCCGACCTCAACGAAATCAACGCGATCATCGACCGCCACCGCGACGAAATTATTTACTGCGAACCGACCGCAGCCGCAGCATGCAAAGAACTGGCGACGTTGGTCATCGAACACCTCAGACACGTGCCTCAGCTAAACAAGGTCGAACTCAATTCACGACCGGACATGCACATAATCGAAGCGACACGTCGACTCGTACAAGAAGACATATGCCTGCTCGAACGGCGGAGCGAAGGATGGGTAATGACGGCATGCGCCGTTGCGATTCCCACTCAATGGGATGTTCCCTCAAAGTTCGGAAATACGCTTGACTCCATTCATGAACCGGTGCCCCGATATAACACCGACCTCGCGCAAACAATGGGAACCTTCTTTGACCGGCTTCGAACGGATCGACCGGTGTGGAGAGCTAACCGCACCTTGACCGACGACCCGAGCTTGCGGCTGGCGCCGAAACGGAGACACGAGCCCCTGCGACGAGACATCACCGCGACCAATGTTGCGGAGAGCGTCTGGTTGCGGGTCGAATACCAGACCCTGCGTCGGCTCCCAAAAACCGACGCCATTGTCTTCACCATTCGAATTCTCCGACAACGAATTGCGTCGGTTGCCCAGCACCCCACCGCTCTCACCGAACTAATTCGATGGTTATCCACACTTCCTGAAGAAGTCCGGAGCTACAAAGACAGCACCGTTCGACATGGATTGCTGGTGAAGCAATGGGCTATCGAACATGCACACATTGACGAGCAGCAAGATCACTAACACCAACGAACGTTCGTTTGTATAATGGGATTGTGCGCAACTGGCGAAATATTGGTGAATTCGAAGACTTCCTTGACGACGGCGGCATCGTTGAACCCAACGATGACATCCCAGACCCATACCGTAAAGCCGTGTTCCGGTTCATTGAGATGCACGCCAACAGTGAATACATGGGAGGGCTCACTGAACGAGATTGGATCCCAAAGGCTCCGGGCTTGCATCGAAAGATGACTGCGCTAGCGAAAAGCCAAGACGAGATCGGTCACGCTCATCTTCTCTACATGGTCGCCGCCGACCTTGGGATCAAGACACGAGAAGAAATGGTCACTGACCTGCTCGAAGGCCGCACCCATTTCCATAATGTCTTTCACTACCGAGTTCATAGCTGGACTGACCAAATCGCTGTCGCGTATCTGGTCGACGCAGCCGCGCTGGCAAGCCAACAAGCCGTTTTCAAAAACTGTTCCTACGGTCCCTATAAACGAATACTGCGTCGCGTGATTGTCGAAGAAGGCTTCCATATGCGCAACGGTGAAGAGATGATGCTCCTCATGGCCCGCGGAACCGATGTCCAACACCAGATGATGCAAGAGTCCATCAACCGCTGGTGGTTACCGTCGATTCAACTATTCGGTCCCGACTCCAAACCCGACGACGAATTGTTGCGGTGGCACATTAAATCCGAACGGAATGAGGACTTGCGAGACCGATACGTACAAAAATTCGTACCGCAGCTGCTCGCCGGAGGCTTCACCATCCCAGACCAGGACCTTCGACAAGACAACGAAAACGGAAAGTGGAAAATCAGCGATATCGACTGGCAGCCACTCATGGATACGATGAGAAATATCGGCCCGGACAGTTCTCGAAGAATTTCAGACGCCAAACGAGCCTGGTATGACGCCGAATGGGTGCGCACCGCGCTTGACGACGCGACAAAGGCGCAAGCGTGATGGTCGCCAAAGCTGCCATAGACGCAGTCCGAGCCGCAGTTGCATCTGTAGCGGACCCAGAGTATCCAGACCTGAATATTCAACAATTGGGGATCCTTGAAGACGTGGTCGCAGATCGCTCGTCTATTCGCGTCGACCTCGTGCCCACCATCATGGGATGCCCAGCCTTAGACGTCATCGAACAAGACGTGGTCGCCGCAGCTCAAGCTTCAGGGCACGACGTGACGGTTCGATTCTGCATGTCTCCGCCCTGGACGCCTGACCGCATCACCGATGATGCCCGCAAAATACTGGCGAGGGAATACTCAGTCGCCATTCGACCGCGAAACGGAGTGACAAGCTGCCCCCTATGTGGAAGCACAGCACTACAACCTCGGAGTGATGTTGGCCCGACAGCATGCCGATCGGTCGAATGGTGTCCCAACTGTCGCAACCCTGTCGAGGTAGTTCGATCCCGCGAAATGGGACAGAAATGAGCCGCAAGAATCGAACCGATGTGGTTGCCGCGGCGTGCGGAATGTTCGCCGAACAGGGCTTTCACGGAACTTCCATGCGGGATCTAGGGAAAAAGCTCGGCCTGATGGGTTCATCGCTATACAGCCACGTCGTCTCCAAAGACGAGCTATTAGTCGACGTCGTGCGCGAAGCATCTTCCCGCTTCCAATCACTTGCTAATGAAGTTCGGACGATGCCGGGAACCGCCATTGAACGACTCTCTCGACTCATCCACGGTCACCTCCAAATACTCGTCGAAGATCCCAACCAAGCTCGAACTTTTCTCAACGAAACCCGTTTTCTCCCCGAACTCGAACGAGATACAGCCGTGGCGATGTTTGACAGCTATCAACAGGTGTTTCGCGACGTACTCAGCGGCGGCCGCGAAAGCGGCGAATTTCGAGCGGATCTCGATGTGCATCTAGCGGCGAATCTCGTTCTTTCCCTCTTGAACGGCACCCCAAGGTGGTTTAACTCCGGAGGTGCTCTCAACATCGAGTCGCTAGCTTCAGAAGTCCACCACTTGCTGACAGTTGGGCTGAATCCAGACCCGCAGAGAACCCCAGCATGAACACCTACGAAGTATTTCTAAAAAAAGCTGGGAAAGAACCTTTCAGTCACGCGGGATCGTTCGATGCACCCGATAGCGAACTAGCTCTCCTATATGCACGCGAAACCTACGGGCGACGAGGCGAAGGCGACCAAATGTGGGTCGTTGACCGAGCCAACTTACTAATTGCTGATCAGGATGACCTGGCGATGGCCGACCGAGTTCACAAACACAATGATGGCCAGCTACTCGCCGAACTCCGCCGATCCGGTCGAGGAAAGGCCACCTAAAGAGAATGAGCCCTGATGAAACTGCAAACGAACTAGTCCTCGCTTTTGCCGACGACGAGTTGTGCGTAGGTCAAAACCATTCTTGGTGGATCGCGGTCGGCCCCTTCTTAGAAGAAGACCTGGCGTTCACTTCGATCGCTCAAGATGAACTGGGACACGCTAGAGCTCTCTATTCGTTGCTATCTGACGACTTAGATCACATCGCGTATGGGCGCCCGCACCAGGAATATCGCTCCTCGCATATAGCCGAACTCCTTTGTCACGATTGGACCAGTGCGCTTGTCCGCCATGTCCTGCATGACCTTGCAGAGGAAGTTCGTTGGGCAGCCATGCTTGATTCGACCTGGGTGGAACTCGCAACTATTGCGACCCGCGCTGCAGCCGAAGAACAATTCCATGTTCAGCACGGCTTGACACTCTTGCGACGCCTGCTCTCCACCCCGGAAGGACAGTTGCGTCTTTCGTCCACGTTGATTGACTTAGCTCCAAAGGGCAGAGAGTACTTCGCAGGATCTGATTCTGGACTTGTCACTTCGGGGATCCTGAACACCTCGCTTGCTGATCAGGAACGCACCTGGATGAAGCGAATAGACGACCTACTCGCCGAATTTGAGTTGAATGTCGATTGGAGTGGTGAACCACCCTCTCAAGGGCGCTACGGCACTCGTTCGAGGGACTTTTCGACACTGCACGATGAAATGGTCGCCGTGCTCCAAATCGATCCTCTAGCTAACTGGTGATGACTCCCTAGTCGCTTGAATCGACCGCCACACTTTCTCGCTAGTAACCGGCATATCTAAGTGCCGAACTCCTAAATGACTCAACGCATCTATTACCGCATTGTGAATCGCCGGGGTAGCGCCGACGGTTCCAGATTCACCGATACCCTTCGCGCCCAAAGGGTTGATGTGAGTTGGCGTTTCGAGGACGACCCGCTCAAACATCGGTAATTCGGATGCGGAAATGACCGAGTAATCAGCCAAGTTGCCGGTCAAAGGGTTCCCATCCTCGTCATATCGGAACTCTTCAAGAAGGGCCTGTGCTGCCCCCTGGGCCAATCCGCCGTGAACTTGGCCGTCTGCCAGAAGAGGGTTAAGAATGACACCAGCGTCGTCACAAGCGATCAATCGTTCCAAAGAGACCTGTCCCGTTTCGCTGTCAACCTCAACCACCGCTACATGGGTCCCGAACGGGAACGTCGGCCCTTCCGACTCAAATATCTCTTCAGCGTGTAAGAGCCGCGGCCCGTCGTCTCGCTCTTCTAAATGATCCGCCACGTCTGCCCAAGAAACGCTGATAGAGGGTGTCCCAATCACATGAAACTGACCGTTCTCGGTGTTGAGCGAAAGATCCGCTTCCGAAGCCTCCAATAGTTCGGCAGCGACTTTCTTCGCCTGTTCGACAAGTGCCGCAGAGGCCTCCCATATGGCGGCCCCGGCCAACTGAACGGAACGAGATCCGCCAGTAATCCCGCCTTGGGGGACCTCATCGGTATCTCCGTGGACTATCTCTATGTCGTCGAAGTCCACCCCAGTGGCATCTGATATGAGCATCGACCAAGCCGTGTGATGCCCCTGTCCATAAGGAGATGAACCGGTGCGGGCTACTATTCTTCCGCCGCTCGAGAGTTCGACACCTCCGTATTCGGAACGCCCAACTCCAGCGGTGCGCTCAACGTAAGTAGCCACACCAATGCCGAGAAAACGGTCATCGCCGTCCGAACGACGACGAGCTTGTTCAGCCCGAAGATCGTCATAACCGCTGGCCTTGAGCGCAGAGTTCAAACTCGCTTCGTACGCGCCGCTGTCGTAATTTGAACCGGTGCTGGTTGACAGAGGAAAAGCTTCGGGCTGAAGAAAATTGCGCCTACGCACTTCTGTTGGATCCATACCGACTTCCGCTGCGAAAACATCAACGGCGCGCTCGATTGCTGCAGCAGCCTCCGGGCGACCCGCTCCGCGATAGGCGCCTGTCGGGGTGGTGTTTGTGACCACAGAAACTGAACTGAATCCCACGCTAGTGATGTCGTAGCAGCCAGTAAGCATCGCTCTAGCGTTCGCCGGCAAGCCAGCCCCCGCTGAGGGATACGCCCCTGCTTCCTGTACCACGTGCAGGTGATAAGCGCTGATGTCACCCTCGAAAGTCCCACCGATTCGGCAGTACTGGATTTGGCCGCGACCGTGTCCGAGTCCCACCATGTCATCACTTCGAGAGGGAACCCAGACCATCGGGCGGCCCACTCTTTTCGATAGCCACCCCAACAATGCCTCTTCGGGGGAAGGTCGGGCCTTGGCGCCAAAACTTCCCCCAACATCACCAGAAACAACACGGATTTGGTCTTTTTCAAGTCCGAGAATTGAAGCAATCGCCGCCCGAACTGGATGGGGTCCCTGGCCCGCGTTGTAACAGTGGAGACGACCATCAGCTCCCCACTCCGCGGCGGCAACGCGCGTTTCTATGGGAACTGGCGCGAGTCGGTTGTTTATCGTTCTCACCTCGGCGACAACCTCACATGAAGCGAAATCGGCTTCAAGGCCTTCAGCTTCCATGCGACAAACGACGTTCCCTTCTTGGGTTCCATCGAACAAGATGATGTCTGAATCGATGGCAGCTTCAGGATCAACGATCGCAGCGCGAGGTTCGTATTCGATATCGACGAGTTCGGCGGCGTCTCGGGCCTGAGCCGGTGACTCTGCGATTATCGCAACCACGGGTTCTCCGACAAATCTGACACGGTCGCTCGCCAACAGCGGGCGTACCATCGCGTCATCAAATATCGGGTTCGCCGACGGATAAGGGCCAATGTCCAGGTCGGCACAAGTGACGACATCGATTACCCCCGGGGCGGACATTGCGTGCTCAATGTCGACGGCGATTATGTCTGCGTGAGCGATCGTCGAAGTTAGGTAATAAACGTGAGCAGCGTTCGGAAGTCGGAGGTCTTCGACGAAGTTCGAAGCCCCTCTGAGGAGTGGTTCATCCTCGCGTCTCCTAACTGCGGTTCCGCGAAGCGCCATATTAGGTACAGGCCTTTCCAGGTGTGGAGTGTTGTATGAACTGACTCCGATTGTGTCAGGCCGAGTATCATCTGTGACGTACGGTGCAGAGATGCAGCGAAGTACGGTGAAAATCCGGCACTGTCCCGCAGCGGTGAAGTCCCTTAGGGGAACGAGTCCGATCGCCTGAATCGATGCCTCGCACAATGATTCTCGAGGAAGAAGCGTTGTGTGGCAGGTCCCCTGCCGCTCCGCCCTCGGACGGCAGGAGGCCCTAAATGAAAAGAACGACAGCGGTGGTTCTTGGCCTGCTGCTGACGGCTTCTTGTAGCGGAAATGCCTCATCGGGGCTGAACGAACCGGGCGCGACCTACGAACCTCAGTCTTCCTTCAACCTTGTGTCGGAGAGCCCAACACCCGCAGTCACCCTTGCTAAAGATAGGAGCGATTCAACGAAGGATGAGGTGACCCAATCGGCGAAGATTGACTACCCAGTCACGATCGTGTCGTTGTCTCCGACCGCTACCGAAATGCTTTTCGTCATCGGAGCTGGCGAACAAGTCGTTGCTGTTGACAACTACAGCGATTTTCCGCCTCAAGCGCCAGTCGTTGAAGAACTATCGGGCTGGAACCCGAATGTCGAAGCGATCGCTTCTTATCAGCCTGATTTGGTGATTCTTAGCGATAGCGGCATACAGGAGGAACTGGAGCTGCTGGGTATCGAGGTTTTCGTCGCGCCCGCAGCAACTGACCTAGAAGATGTCTATAGGCAGATGCTGGAGCTTGGTGTCCTAACAGGAAAATATGATGCAGCGACACTCGTCGTGGCTTATATGCGGGAACAAATAGGTGAAATTCTTGCCAGCATTGAACAACCTGACCAACCGCTCAGTTATTACCACGAGCTTGACGACACCCTTTACTCAGTCACGAGTTCGACCTTTGTTGGCTATATCTACTCCTTGGCTGGTTTGATCAATATTGCTGACCCAGCGGATTCGGATGGGTCGTCATGGGGTTACCCGCAACTGACCCAGGAATTTGTTCTTGAATCAGATCCGGACATCATTTTCTTCGCCGACGCTGAATGTTGCGGCCAGTCGATCGAAACAATTGCATCACGGCCTGGCTGGTCAGAACTGAAAGCTGTACGAAACGGAAACATCTTTGACGTGAACGATGCCGTGAGTAGCCGATGGGGCCCTCGGCTCGTTGATTTTCTCGCCACAGTTTCTGCTGCGGTTTCTGCAGT
>DGLO01000038.1:12580-17099 GCA_002388005.1 Candidatus Neomicrothrix sp. UBA4542 | reverse complement strand
TCTAGGTTTTGGTACCTCCGCCCCGGAGCTAGTGGTATCCACGATCGCTGCATGGCGAGGAAATCCTGCCCTTGGTGTCGGGAATATCGTCGGGTCCAACGTCGCCAATCTCACTCTGATTCTGGGGAGCGCGGGTCTCATCACAGCCGTAAACCTGACCCCGTCGGTCATTCGTCGGCAGGCTCCGCTGTCCACCATTTCAGTCGCTCTGTTCGCGCTGTTCGTCATTGATGGGAGGTTAAGTCGAACTGACGGTGTCATCTTGAGTGCGTTGTTGATCGCCACAATCATCTATCTCGTACGGGCCCCCTCAGAAAACCTCGCATCTTCCACCGATAATGAGATCAGCACCCCGAGGAGTTTAGTGAAGGCGATCTCGGGCCTAGTGGGGGTGTTAGCGGGCGCCCAGTTGGCGGTGACAGGAGCGACAACTCTGGCCGAAGGTTGGGGGTTAAGTGGCGGTTTCGTGGGATTTTCTTTGGTCGCTGTGGGAACTTCGCTCCCTGAATTGGTGACCGCGATAGTGGCCGCTCGTAGAGGTGAAACGGGCCTGATAATCGGGAACCTGTTTGGGTCCAACATTTTCAATTCTCTGGCTGTGGGCGGCGCCATGGGATTAATGGGTGCCGGCAGGATTAACGACCCTTCGTTGACTCGTTTTGGCATTGGGGCGATGTTGGTGGTTGTCGTCCTTGCGTACTGTCTTGGGGTTAGAAAATCTCGCATTAGTCGCGCAGACGCTCTGCTGCTACTTGGGGTCTATGGCCTGACCACGACAATCCTGGCGGTCATTTAACCCGAGCCGTCTAGAAGCTCCACGGATATTTTGGTATATCGCTATATGACGTGTCGTGTCTCAACAGTCGCTCTCTGGTGCCCTCATCCGTCGCCGCATCGACCGCCGTAAGAGCCATCGCTAAGGCCCCTTGTACCGCCGCCTCATCGGCGACCGGTGTCCGACAGTAAGCAGCGAACTCAGGCTGGTGATTCACAGCCGATCCTGAGTCGAGTCCCAGCATCGGGTGAATGGTCGGCATCAGAAGCGACACATTGGCCATGTCTGTAGACCCAGCGCCTTTCCGCGGCGTCGGATCAAAGGACCGTCCCAGGGACTCGGCGTTCTTTCGGTATTTATCAACCAGATCAAGATCATGGGTGAACTCTGAGTAAGGAGGTCCTAACGATTCGACTTCCAGTGTCGCCCCAGTAGCTGCTGCTCCTGCTTCAAAGCACGCTCTGACGCGCGGTTCGAGCCGAGACAGCGCTTCAAGGTCGACAGAACGATAGAAGTAGCGCGCCGACGCGTTGCCAGGGACAATGTTTGCCGCCTCTCCCCCTTTGGTAACGATTCCATGAACCTGATCTTCGGGATCGAGATGTTGACGCAATAGCCCTATCGCGACCTGAGCGATGGTTATCGCGTCCGCTGCATTCACACCCAGGTGCGGTGTCACAGAAGCGTGCGCTGTTCGCCCGTGAAAATGGAAATCGCACTGAGAGATCGCCAGCGTTGGAAAGCGATCACCTTCGTTGGGTGAAGGGTGAACCATCATCGCCATGTGGGTACCGTCGAATGCCCCTCTTTCGAGCATCAAAATCTTTCCCCCGCCTTGTTCTTCTGCAGGAGTTCCCAGCACTCTTACCGTGATCCCCAGATCGTCGGCCACCCTCTGCAAAGCAAGTCCCGCCCCCACTCCCGCCGCCGCGATGACGTTGTGGCCGCATGCGTGGCCAATGTCGGGTAGCGCGTCAAGTTCCGCGCAGATGGTTACGTTCAATTCGCCGCTTCCGTAGGTAGCACTCCACGCTGTCGGGAGATCAGTAATTTCAGTTTCCACCTCGAAGCCGGCATCGGCCAGGATTCGAGATGTCATTTCCGCTGTTTCGTACTCTTCGAAGGCTATTTCTGGGGTGTCCCACACCCGATGAGACAGGTCAACGATGGCGTCGGCGGCTGCGGTGTTGTCGGAGATAACTATCTCTTTAGCGTTAAGAGTCATGCAGGGAGGCTAGACGGCGATCTACCGTGACAATGACTTCAGAATCGGAGCGAAGATGACGACAACAGTAATCACAGGGGCAAACAGGGGTATTGGTCTCGAATTTGTCCGTCGGTGCATAGACCGAGGCGACACGGTAATTGCGGGTTGTCGCAACCCCTCTGACGCCAACGACCTCGCATCCTTAGCACCCGCTCAAATTTTGCAGGTCGACGTAGGCGACCAGGCGTCAATAAACGAATTCGCGGACTTCATCGAGGAAGACGTCCATCTTGTGATCAACAACGCTGGAACCAGTGCTACCAACCTGGGTTTAGAACGTGGTTTAGCTGGAGTTCTTCATGCTCCCGTCGATCTGACGCTTGACCTCATTCGAATCAATGGGTTAAGCGCCGCGAGTGTCACCAGGAGCCTCCTTCATCGCTTAACCGAAGGCAGCAAAGTTGTGAATATCACCAGCCAAATTGGTTCGATGGTTGTGGGCGCAAAGTTCGATGATCTGCCTTACGCGACTTCCAAAGCGGTGATGAACATGGTGACGGTGCAGCTCGCTACCCAACTACGCGAAAGGGGCATCACCGTTGTGGCCTTTCACCCAGGTTGGGTTCGCACCGATATGGGCGGGTCGCAGGCTGATATCAGCGTCGAAGAATCGGCAGGAGGCATCCTGTCCGCAGCCGAGCAACTTCGACTTGAAGACAGCGGGTCGTTTCTACGATGGGATGGAACAGTGCATCCCTGGTAAGGCAGCACTCCAAGCGCTGATCAACCTAGGATCGCCGGTCGTGCGCACCGTGACCATTACTGCCGCTGATGACATTCAACTCACTGCCGACGAATGGGGCGACCCTTCAGGGCCGCCTGTGCTCATGTGTCACGGCGCTGGACAAAATCGGCACGCTTGGAAAACCACTGCGCAAACTCTCGCAGATCGCGGTTGGTTCGTTCTAACAGTCGATGCCCGAGGACACGGTGACAGCGACTGGTCGACTCAGGCGCTCTACGATTCCGAAGACATTGGACGCGACATCGTTGCGTTATTACAAAGGTTCGAATCACCGCCAGCGATAGTCGGGGCATCGATGGGCGGAATGGCGGCCCTTGCTGCCCAGCGAACCGCCGCCCGTCAGTTGTACATCGCGGTGGTTTTAGTTGACATCACTCCCGACTTCGACATGGAAGGAGCTCAGCGAGTCATTGCATTCATGTCCGGCAATCCCGAAGGCTTTGCCGATCTGGACGAAGCTGCTGACGCCATCGCTGCCTACAACCCTCACCGGGCTCGACCGTCGGAGCCGTCAGGGTTGGCCCGCGTTCTACGACAACGCTCTGACGGACGTTGGATTTGGAGATGGGATCCCTCCTACGTCAGCTCAAAACCCGGATTCAACTCCGATGATGCAGAGACGATGGCCTCGCACATGGAACGAACTCGCCGCATCATGACCGAGGGAGCGCAAGCCGTAACCACACCTATGCTTCTCGTGCGCGGTGGACAGTCCGATCTCGTCACTCCCGAGGCCGCTCAAAGCTTCTGCGAATTAGTTCCCGATGCAGAATTCGTTGATGTTGCTGGCACGGGACACATGGTTGCAGGAGACGATAACGACGCGTTTACTGACGCTGTATCAGAGTTTCTTTCGCGACATCATCCTGTGTGAGGTCACAGTTATTAGCTGTAGTTCGGATCGGTGGGAGTTCCTCGAGCGGCATCCGCGCTCGCAATTAACGCGTCTGTCAGCAGTTCCAACATTTGACCGCGGCGGGGCACGTCTGCCGCAGCGAGTTCGTTCCGTTCTTCGCGATCAGCGATCTTGTCGTACATCATTTCGTGTCCGTCGCTGTTGCGGGTGTATCGAACGTCCTCGGTCACCAGGGTCCTGGTCTTTGAAGGGGTTGAAGTTCGAGACGCTAGAAAATCCGGAAAGTCATCTTCGATTAAGACGTGGTCTCGAACGCGAGCGTTCGGGTTCTTCAAGATTGGCGCGAGGCTCACACCCTGTATGCCGTCGTAAGAGTCAATGCCGCAAAGTTCCATCAGGGTCGGCCCTAGATCCATGCTGCACGCCAACGAATCGCTCCGCCCTGCCGGAAGTGACGGCGCCGAAATCAGTAGCGGAACCTGCTGGGTGCCGCGAAACGGCATGTACCCCTTCAACATCAACCCGTGTTCACCCATCATGTCACCGTGGTCGGACGTGAAAACGATGATGGTGTCGTCGGTCTGCTCAAGTTGATCCAAGGTTGACACGACACGGCTGATCGCATCGTCGATCATTTCGATCATCCCATACGTCGCTGCTATTGATTCTCGGACAAGTCCATGATCGCCGACGACACCGCACGGCTGAACCCAGAAACGCTGATCACTGGGGTGTCGACTATGGGCTTCCCTCAGATGTTGGGCCATGTGGTCGGGCGGATCATCTATCGAATCAGGTAATGGCATGTGATTTGGGTCGTGTTGATCAAACCACAAACCCGGTGGGGCCATCGGATGGTGAGGGTCTGGGAAAGAC
>DGLO01000038.1:9383-12253 GCA_002388005.1 Candidatus Neomicrothrix sp. UBA4542 | reverse complement strand
CCCAGGCAAGGAACGGTTTCTTTTGGGCAACCGAATCCTCAATGAACGCGATGGTTCGATCAGCAACGAAGCTTGTCGAGTGGAATTTCGGGTCATAGGGCGCTCGATATATCTGCCACCAACGTTCTGAACGGTCTAATCCAGGAGCTTCCTCGGTCATCGGAACGACAAGGTCTTCGCTCCGACCTCCTTGACGCAGAGCCCAGGCCAAGTGATGCCCTAGTACCGAAGAACCATGTTCTAGAGCAAACTCGACATGATCGAACCCGTAATAATCTTCAATATCGGGCACGTTTCCGTTCGCATAAGTTTCAAAGTCTTCCAACTGGTCCCAGCCTGGCGGGTGATGAGAGGTTGCCAACATGCCGCTTGAAGGAACCGGAATCACTGAGTTGCGGCTGGGCCCGTGCTGAAGGTGTGATTTACCTAATAGACCGGTGCGATAACCCGCTGCACGGAACCGCCTAACGAACGTGTTTGCATTCCAGTCCAAGGATCGGTCGTTGAAGATACATCCATGAGCGCTTGGGAGACGCCCGGTCATAATGCTTGATCGATTTGGCATGCATATTGGGTTGGCGACCCATCCGTCGTCAAATACCATGCCGCGCTGCGCTATCGCGTCGAGGGTTGGAGTACGAACTATGTCGTTTCCCATGAAACCGACGTGGTCAGCACGCTGTTGATCAGTGATGAAGAACAAAACATTGGTCACACGGTCATCATTGCCGACCCAGGGCAGGCTGGGCACCAATATCTATGTGATCGCCGGATTTCTTCGCTTCCACATCAACAAAAGTGGAATTCCGCTTGCCGCGATAACTGAAGCCCCGAAGAATGCCGCGACGGTAGTGCCGGTCATCCATGCAACGACTCCTAGCACGGGACCACCTATCCCGCCTGACAACTCAAAAAACATTGTGAAGGTACCCATTGCTTGAGCACGTTCGTTGACAGGTACGCCTTCCACCGCTGCGACCATGAGAGCGGGATACAACAATGATCCGCCGATGGCGAGAATGGCGGCCCCTACAAACATTCCTGACCGGCTGACGAAGCAGCCCATAACGAGCATTCCAGCGGTCGAACCCAACAACGCAAGTGATGCTGTCTTTGTCGTTCCGAGAGTATCCGGTAGTCGGCTACACGCGAGCCTTATCGCTATGACAAGCAGCCCGTACAACGCGTATATAGGACCCGCGTCTCCCAGCGACCGCTCGTCCATCAGCTTGGGCATGAAGCCATGTAAAGCGGGGAAGATCATAATTCCGAGCGCCATGATGACTCCTGGCCAGATCGCTGACCGGTAAAAAAGAACTCGACGTTGTTCGGAATCAGGACTAGGTCCGACATTCGGTTGCGTAGATTCGACGAAGTCGGGTAGCCAACAAGCGATGACCGCCGCTATGGCCATACAGAAAGCGCCGACTAAGAATCCGCCGTCGAAGCCCCATCGACCGACGGCCCACTCGCCTAACCATGGGCCAAATGCCATTCCTCCATAAATCGCTACGGAGAAGTAGCTTGCAGCTTCGCCCCTTCGGTGATCGGGGGCTAAGTCGGTGGTCAAAGTGACCGTGCCGACGAAAAATGCCCCCTGCACTGCTCCCATGACAAGGCGGGCAAGCAACAAGAGACCGTAGGTATCGGCCAGGGCATGACCGGCAAGAACAACCGCGGTGACAAGCGAACCGCCGGCGATCAGCACGCGCCGACCCCTGCGATCGCCAAGCCGTCCTATCCAAGGTCGAGCAAGCACCGCTGAGATTGAAAAGACTCCGAGAGCCATACCGATTTCAAGGTCGCCCCCGTTGAGTTCAGTAGCAACAAATCGAGCCACTGTCGGTATCACCGACGAAAAGCCAAGCGCAGAGAAGAGCGCTGATACACATAAGACGAGAAAATGAGGCGTCAACAAACTCCGCTGTGGGTCGACATCCAGGTCAACCGACTCTTCGCTCCTAATGTCGAAAACTATTGGGCGACGATCGTCGCCTACCACTTGCTACTCACTCGATGATCAGTCGATATCAACGGGGGGCACTGGTTCGCTGAATTTCTCCCAGACCACAGCATCGGGGATTGCCATTACCTTCTCAAGCACTCCAGGTGGATAGTGCATGTGGGGTTTGTGTGGATCGAAGGGTGGATTTCGAAGCGCTTCGCTCGGTGAGGCGAAATCGTTCGGGTGTTTCAGAGCTTCCATCTCGTGGCTATCTATCCCGCATAAGTCGCGAACCTCAGGGTCCACCCACGCCTCCGCGTTGATATTGCTGCCGGTGCACACTTCAAGGCTCAGCCCTTCAGGTCCGGCAAAATACATCGATTGAATGAAACCGTGATCTATTGGTCCGAGCACTTGGATGTCGTGAGACCTAATCCGATCTCGAAGTTCAAGAAGTTCTTCAAAGTCATCAACGTTGAAGGCGACGTGCTGCATCGCGCCTTTAGTCACAGGTTCGCCGCCATTGCCTGCATGGGTGATCCCCCACTGCACTTCGTCAGCATTGTCGGGATGCTGCACAAAGGCCAGGTAAGAACTCTCAGAAAGTTCGGCGAAGCCGTGGTAGCAGCCTTCTACTCCGTGCATCCAGTAAAGAGCCTTGGTGGGGCATCCGAGCACTTTGGCGAAAAAGCTGAGTTGAGCTTTCATGTCGTTGGTCGAAATGGCGAGGTGGTGAACGCCGTTTGGATGGAGAGCCATAAACCTAGGTTACGTCTCAAGCATGCGCGCATGCCGTTGAACGGCACGCCGTTAACCAACATTGAACTCTTCAGAAGGCGCTTCGCTGAACTTTGGGAATTCATCTAGTCTCAACAAGATGTTGGCTCTTTCATGGGTGTTCGGGCTGCAGCAAGGTTGAAGACCG
>DGLO01000038.1:6274-9057 GCA_002388005.1 Candidatus Neomicrothrix sp. UBA4542 | reverse complement strand
CATAGTGTGTCTTCATGTGGATACGCCTTCGTCAAATCGCCGTAGTTACTTCAGACCTCCTCAAAACAGCACTTGATGTTCAAACTGTTTTAGGTGTCGAGGCCTGTCACACCGACCCTGGGGTAGGGATTTTCGGACTTAAGAACACTCTTTGGCCAATTGGTAACCAGTTCCTTGAGTGCGTGACCCCGGTGACCGAAGACACAGCTGGAGGGCGATATATCAACCGAAGAGGCGGTGACACTGGATACATGGTTATCAACCAAGTCGATGATGTGGCTTCCCGACTAGCTCATGTAAATGAACTTGGGGTTCGGGTTGCGAACCACATGCAGTATGACAAAGGCGGATTTGAAGGACTTCAATTACATCCCGCCGACACAGGTGGAAGCTTCTTTGAGATGGACCAAATGAAAGTCGAAGACAACGAAACTTCGGATGATCCCTGGTGGCCCGCAGGATCTCATTGGTCCGACTTTTCTCGAACGGAGCGGGTGCGCGGTATTTCGGCCGCGGAGCTACAGACGCCAGATCCAGATCGACTAGCTACGCGGTGGGCTCAGATAGCCCAACTCGACGTGATCCAAGATGAAAACGGAATCCCTAAGATCGAGTTTGATAATGCATCAATCAGGTTCGTTGAAGCCACTGATGGTAGAGGTGAGGGGCTCGGAGGAATCGATATCAGCTGTGTTGATCGCGATGCAGTATTAGACGGGGCCCGACAAAGAAACTGCGGTGTGAACGACGAACTAGTGCTGCTCGGGGGTCTCAGGGTCTACCTCCGAGACTAAGAGAACTTAGATTGATGGAAACGAACAAAGTAGAGCGAACTTCATTATGAGCCTTAACCTGCGCAACTTCACTAGAGCGGTCTACACGTTTGACGCCGTCGTTCACCGGGTATCAGATGAGCACTGGGACAACCAATCTCCCTGCGAGGAGTGGTCAGCCAGAGACGTCCTACAACATCAGTGCGGCGTTCTCGGAGCTATGACGGCCACTCTAGTAAGCGGCGAAACAGTCCCACCTGCATCTATCGAATCGGCTGATCAACCCAGGATGGTTTGGGGACAAACTCGAGATGCCCTTCTCGAAGCCCTCGACACACCGGGAATTCTTGAACGGGAAGGAAAATTTTGGTTTGGTCCCATGTCGGTTGACCAGTGGATTCAAATCGTTCAATGGGATCCAATCACCCATGCCTGGGATATAGGCAAGGCGACCGGTGTTGAGGCATTTATTCCTAATGACCTAGCTGAAATCAGCTACGGAGTCATCGGGCAGATGCGCGAGACGCTAGCCGGCTGGGGGCTGATCGCCGACGAGATTGAGTTAGCTCAAGGTGCCGATCCGTTAGAACGTTTCCTCGCGATGGTCGGGCGAGATCCGAGTTGAGTTTCCCGGCGAATGTTTCGTCGAATAGAGATTTTCTTAAGCCAACCTTGACCCTTGCTGAGAATCCACCCTTGACAGAGATGCAGGTTCGAGAGTGGGTTGAAAAAGGTTTCGTCCTAGTTGATGGACTACTACCTCTTTCTCTGATCCAAAGGCTTGCAAAATCAGCACGACGGAGATTCCCCGCTCCTACCTCAGATGAAGCACAGCACTTAAATGATTTCGGGGCCGGAATGACGTTCCCTGACGAAGATCCCGCTTTCAACGAACTCACTTTGCATCCTCGCTTAGCGGAAGCAGTGGCACAACTTTTGACTGTGGCCATACACGAACTACGCCTCACCCAATCGGATCTTTGGCCCAAATATGGTCGACCAGAGGGCGATCGTGGCGATTATGACAATCAAGACCAACGAATTCATGTCGACTATCCCAACCACACGATGACCCACCCCGCGCCGTGGGACGAACCTGAAGCGGTTGAAGTCATCGTCTACTTGTGCGACCAACAAGAGGTTGGAGGCCCAACGGCTGTAGTTCCCCGCGAAGGTCGCGACGACGGTGCATACCGATGGCCCATTACCGATACTCCGGGGATCGATGACATTCCCTGGATCAACGACCGTGTTAGAGCCGAAGCGTGGTTTCGCAAGCATCGCCCCCGCATCGCCGATTTTCGCTCACATCTCTACCGAAGAGAGATCTACACCGATTACACAACGGGTTCCGTGCTGCTTTACCGCCACGACACTTGGCATCGTGGGACTCCTCTCCAATTCGGAAGTATGCGACTTGCTCACAATTTGACGTTCCGCAAGATGGATGCTGAGTGGATCAGCACGCTGCATCCTGGCTGGGCGTGGGCCATGTATCAAAGAGACCAACGAATGGAACGGATCGTCGCCAATTCGAACACTGATCAAAGAGCGCTTCTCGGTTTTCCTGCACCCGGCGATCCTTATTGGACGAAAGAAAAAATTGATGCTGTTGAAGCGAGGTACGGAAGTTTCGGATTTGACGCGAGTCCTTACAGGGATGCGCTTGCCTGGACCGGTCGCTGATCAACTCGGTGTGGAACCCAGAACCTGGAGGCGATTGATTATTCGTTGTTCGTCTCCATGATCGTGCACCGCGAAATGAAGCACGCTGCGGTTGTCCCACATGACCAAGTCACCGGGCTTCCATTGATGTCTGATCTGAAATTCAGGTCTCACCGAGTGTGTAAATAGAAAGTCCAGCAAGGGTTTGCTTTCCGACCGCGTCCAATTAGTGAACCGTCGCGTAAAGGCCCCACACACATAGAGTGCCTTCTCTCCTGTTTGGTCATGCAGGCGGACAACAGGATGCTCGGCGCGGCGGGCGGTTTGGGGGTCCTGGCCGTACAG
>DGLO01000038.1:540-5882 GCA_002388005.1 Candidatus Neomicrothrix sp. UBA4542 | reverse complement strand
GGAAAGCTGGGTGAAAGCAAGATGCTGGTTTGCAAACGCGGTTTCACCACCGAGGTCGGGTGCCTCTAGGCAATACAACATCGTGAGCTTTGGCGGGCTCTCCTCGTAAGTCATGTCGGAGTGCCAATGCTGGTTAACGTCTTGGGCTTTGCCACGATTTTGGAGAACTATGAGTTCAGGATGTTCTGGCATACCGCCGTAAGGGAAGGGCACAAGTTCTCCCCACCGACGAGCAAATGCTTTGTGATCTTCGGGAGTTAGGTTCTGTTGGGGGAACACGAGCACGTGATAGCGAAGGAACATTTCGTCCAGATCCAAGAAAGTGCTGTCATCAACAGTCCGAATGTCGAGTCCCAGAACTCTGGCTCCCATAGGGGCGCCGATCGGTTCGGCGACAAGTTCGTTCACCGCGAAGAGGTTAGGGCAGACCGCAGTTACCATGAAATGCCTATGTGTCGAGCGCTATCGTCCAATCATGAGCGACGATGTCCTGACTTGGCAGATCGGAGACGTGAGGATCACCTCGGTCCCTGAATCTTCGGATCCGACTTCACCGAAATTCATGTTTTCTTCGATCGATAAAACTGGGGTGCTTGAGTTAAGGGAGCAGGCCCCGTGGCTGGCGCCCTTTGTCGGCGAGAAGGGGCACCTTCTCCAAAAGATTCATTGTTGCGTAATCGACACCGGAGACGACCGTATAGCTGTCGACACGTGCGTCGGTAACGATAAGCAACGCGGAAACCCTCTCTGGCACGAACAACAAGGCCCTTTCCTGGATCTTTTAGAAAAAGCTGGTTACCCGCCGGATTCGATCACACATGTCGTATGCACGCACCTTCATGTTGATCATGTTGGTTGGAATACTCGACTTGTCGATGGTCAATGGGTACCGACATTTCCTAACGCTGAGTACGTATTCGTCGCCGCGGAGTTTGAACATTGGTCCTCCACCGAAGATCTATTCGGGGATCCGGTATTTGAAGATTCCGTGGCCCCGATTCGCGAGGCAGGTCTCGCCAACCTGGTCTCGGCGGATCATTCAATCGGTTCAGCGGTGTCGTTTGAGTCCACTCCGGGCCACACACCAGGACACGTAAGTATTTTGATTGAGTCAGGCGATCAACGTGCGATCATCACCGGTGATATGGCCCACAGTCCTATCCAGATAGCTCAGCCGGATTTGAGTTCCAGCTTCGATACCGACCCAGAAATGGCGCGCAGCACTCGTGTAGACGCGTTTGCTAGATGGGCTGACGGCAACACATTGATAATCGGAACCCATTTCGGCACTCCTACGGCGGGAGTAATGCGCCCGGATGGAGACAGCTATCGCTTTGACGCGTCCTGACAACGACAGAACGCAGGGTTAACGACGCCGGTCGTTAGAGACCCTTCCCCATTAGCCAAATTGCTTCATGATCACACGAGCGATCGGCGGCCAGATCTTGACAACGGTCTTGTCTAGGAGTCCTGGCATTTTCTGGTCGGTTCCAAAAAGGGGTGGGCGGTTTCGGGTTGGTCTACCGTTGCGGCATGAGCGAATATCTCTCCCTTGAACAGCACGGTCACGTCAGCGTCTTGACTCTCGACAATGGCGAGAATCGCTGGACCACCACAATGACCAGAGAGTTAGACGCTGCCCTCGATGAAGTTGAGCAAACAACAGGGCCTCACGCGCTAGTCACCGCTTCGTCTGATCCGAAGTTCTTCTCTAATGGACTCGACCTCGATTGGATCACAAGCAAAGGTGACCATGAAGGTGGAGACCGAAGAGTCTTTGGTGATGAGGCAATGAAGCTGTTCGCCCGACTTATCACCTTTCCGATGCCAACCATTGCTGCGGTCAACGGTCACGCTTTTGGAGCGGGATTCATGTGGGCTCTGTGTCACGACCAGCGAGTTATGCGTCGTGACCGCGGAATGATGTGCGCGAACGAAATCGAAATCGGAGTGCCAATTCCTGAAGCTGAGTTGGCGTTGTTCCATCACAAATTGCCACGCCACGCTTTCTATGAGACGGTGCAGTTCGCCAAACGCTGGACCGGCGAAGAGGCTTTTTCGTCTGGGTTCGTTCAGGAATTAGCCGACCAAGACGAAGTAACTAGCAAAGCCATTGAACGGGCAGAAGAACTGTCGCGTTTGGGTGCCAATCGAGAACTCTTCAAATGGCAAAAGGAACACATTTGGGGTTCAGACGCGGCGATTAACAGAACTGATGGTCCTGCCCACATGCTTCATAACAATGGTGACTATCCCCATCCACCGCGTTCCGGCTAGCAGGAACCAATAATTGCTTTCTTGAGTTCACACACCAAGGTGGTGGTCCGTTGGTTCTCATCGCTATTGAGCGTAAGAACGCCGACTTGCCCGTGTTGTTGAACGGTGAATAGTTCACTCACGCCCTCCCGGTAAACCCGGTGACTGGCTCACGTCGCATACGGTGAGGACATGCGGGTGGTCCTTACGATTCTTGATGCGTTTCCACATTCGGTGATTGGTAGCGACACTACGCCGAACTTGTGGAGGCAAGCAGCCGAAGGGGCTATCGCTTCTCGCGGGGGCGAATCGTTAATGCTCTCCGTTACCTACTCCAATCACGCCGCTTTTGTCACTGGTCTGGCACCTACCCAAACGGGGCATTGGGGAAATTGGGCGTGGATAGATGACCAGTTTGTTCGCACCTATGACAGTGGGCCTCAAGGCCGAACGATCTTTGATGATTGCAAAGGTGCAGGCCGTCGAAGCGTTGCAGTCGTTGGTGATCACAAGCTCCTTGGAACTATGGGGGCGTTAGAAGCTGACGCTTCTTGGCCTCCCACCGGTGCGCCACCAGAGGGGACTCCGCTCGATCCCTACGGCTATCCCCAAGACCGCGCTGTCATCGATGCCGCGGCGCGGACAGATCTGAACGCAGATTTTGTTCTGTTGCATCTCAACGAACCCGATACCACCATGCACATGTATGGACCTCAATCAGATGCTGCGGCCGCGCAATACAGAAGAAGCGACGAAGCATACGGGATGCTGGTTGACCTTCTACGTCCTCAATGGGAAGACACAGTCCTCATCACCGTGAGCGATCATTGCCAAGAACCGACCGATCACCCGGAATGCGTCAACCTGAAAGCACACGCCGAAACTGTCGGATGGCCGGTTCAAGTAAGAAATGACGGCACTGGAGCGACCGTTGCCGCTTTGCAACCGGTACCTGATGAGGAATTTGCTTTGATTCAGTCAGAGATCATGGGGTTTGACGGTATTGAGGGCACTGTGCTTGCCGCTCCCAACGTTTTACTGGCCTGGACAGAGCCGCATCGAATGTTTGGTCGCGGAGAACCACTGACATTAGGCAACCATGGAAGTCCTCGATGCACCCGACAAGTAGCGATTGTTTCTGGCGGGCACCCGTCGGCGCAAAACATAGGTGCAGAAATCACCCAACATCGGCCAGGGACGTTGTACTGGGCTCCGACGATTCGTCGCTTACTTGATATTTGATGTCATAGAGCCGATAAAAGATTCGTCAACTGCGCGGAACTTCAATCCAGGGGATGTCCTTATCTAAGCGTGGTTCGCCCGGTAGGCCCAGGACCTGTTCGCCAAGAATGTTGCGCATGATCTCAGAGGTTCCGCCCTCGATCGAGTTCGCTCTAACTCGTAAGAACCCGTGTTGTATGCCAGTTTCGGAGCCGTCCACCGATAGATCTTCTGGCCGGCGGAACGTGTAGTCGCAGCCGACCTGACCCGCCATGCCCATCATGTCGACAGCAGCGGTCAGTAAGTCTTGGTTAAGTTCAGCGAATGCCAGTTTCGCTATGGACATTTCCGGGCCAGGGTTGCCTTTTCTGCGGTTTTGCCCGGCTCGGATATTGGTTAGGCGCTGCGCTTCTGCGCGAACGTATAAGCGCATAATTCGGTCGAGAGTGACACTGTTTCGCTGCTCGTCGGGTGTTTCTTTCCACATCTTTAGGAGAATTGAGACCGGGCCCGAACCCGCCTTCGGCGGACCTCCGCCGCTGCCCCCGCCTATAGCGTTTCGCTCGTTCATCAGGGTGGTGAGTGACACTCTCCAACCGTCGCCTACGTCTCCGATTCGGTTGGTGTCGGGAATTTCGACATCTGTCAGGAAGACTTCATTGAACTCGGCTTCGCCAGTGATTTGTCTCAACGGTTGGACGTCAACGCCTTGACTTTTCATATCCACAGCGAAGTACGTCATTCCACGATGTTTGGGCATTTCAGGATCAGTGCGGGTAACTAGCATCCCCCAGTCGCCGAGGTGAGCCATGGTGTTCCACACCTTTTGGCCGTTGACGATCCAGGAATCGCCGTCTTTCACTGCGCGTGTCGCTAGCCCAGCGAAGTCGCTGCCGGCTCCGGGTTCGCTGAACAGCTGGCACCAGCGCTCTTCACCCGTGAACATCGGTCGCAACAACCGCTGCTTTGTTTCTTCGCTTCCGTGTGTATGGATCGTCGGTCCGGCCAAATGCATGAAGAACATCGCTGCTTTCATCGGCGACGCCCCTGCTTCTCGTATGCGAACGTCAACCTGCCTTTGTAAGCCAGGGCTTACTCCCAGACCTCCGAAACCCTTGTCGAAGTACACCCATGCAAGGCCATGGTCATATTGGGCGCCACGAAAGTCTTCGTAGCTCATTTTTTTGGGGTCGTTGTCGGCAAGTAACGCGTCCAAGGCGCTATCGATTTCGGCTGCTTCGTTTCCCGTAACTGTGTTCGCTGTGTCTGACATGAGGACAGTCTTGCTAACAGAGCACCCGGAGAACAACCTCAGACGCGTTGTCTTTGGCGAAATAGTTCATTCTGAGCCGGTTCTGCGCCCATCGAATTGTGGTTCGCGTTTCTCAAGAAATGCTTGCGCTCCTTCTGTCATGTTGCGCGGTATCAAAACGGCTTGGTGTTCCATTTCAATCCCAAGTTGGTCAACAAAGCCTGTCGTGGTCGCTCCATCAATGGACTGACGAATGCGAAGCATGGCATCTGGGCTGGTTCGTTTGAGGATTCCGGCAGTAGCGGCGACTTCAGCATCAAGCTGGTCATCGTCAACGCATCTCCATATCAGTCCCCATTCAGCGGCCTGTTCCGCTGAAACTCGATCCCCCAGCATCGCCATGCCCATCGCTCGGGCTCGTCCCGCTCGCCTAGGAAGGCTCCATGTTGAACCCAGATCAGGAACAATCCCAAGACGAGGTCCAAATGTTGCAACCAGAAACGTGGACTTCACGGCAATCGTGATATCGCACGCCAACGCAAGTCCAAGACCGCCACCAGCAGCAACTCCATTAATGCGAGCGATGGTAGGGACGGGGCATTGATGAAGAGCC
>DGLO01000038.1:0-154 GCA_002388005.1 Candidatus Neomicrothrix sp. UBA4542 | reverse complement strand
TTCTTCGGTAGCCTGCGGATCCGTATCAGCGGAATTGTTGAGGTCTGCACCCGAGCAGAACCCTCGACCCGCGCCCGTGATGACCACCACTCGGACGTCATCGTCATCGTTAACTAGTTTCAAAGCACTACTGATGTCTTGCATCAGGTCGTCG
>DGLO01000056.1 GCA_002388005.1 Candidatus Neomicrothrix sp. UBA4542 | reverse complement strand
GCATCCCGGGGAGAACCCATCAGAATCGCTACCTTCACGCCACTTCCTCCTTGTCGAGATCTGCCTGGATCGAAGCTCCAATGTCAGTGCGATGCTGCATTCCAGACCATGAGATAACAGACACTGCGTTATAGGCGAGGTCCCGAGCAGTTTCTAGTTTCGCTGCTCGCCCGCAGACATTAAGCACTCGCCCTCCTCCGGTTACGAGTTCCCCCTGAGGATTCAAGGCGACTCCGGCACAAAAGATTTCGACACCTTCTATTGCTCTCGCTTCTTCGAGACCGTAGATGACGTCACCTGTTTGGGGTGCGGTGGGGTACCCCTGGGAAGCGAGGACCACGGTGACCATCGCGTCGGTAGACAACGTCGGAGGACTCTGCAAGTCGCCGATTGCTACTTGGAGCAATGTCTCAGCCAAGTCGCCTTCGAAGCGAGGGAGGATCACTTGTGCTTCTGGATCACCGAAGCGGACGTTGAACTCCAACAATTTCGGTCCGTCTTCGGTCATCATAAAACCGGCGAATAGGACTCCCCTGTAATCAATTTCTCGTTTGCGCAGTTCCTCGACAGTTGGGTGTACTGCCGTATTCATCATGTCATCTAGATCCGTGGTGCTAACGGTCGGCATTGGGGAGTAGCAACCCATGCCGCCAGTGTTGGGTCCCAAATCTTGGTCCCGCAGCCGCTTATGATCCTGGGCTGATGTAGGTATTAACGCCGCTTTCTCACCGTCGCAGAACGCGAATAACGATAACTCAGGTCCGCTGAGGCCTTCTTCGATCACCACACAACGGCCAGAATCTCCGAAACTGGTGCCCGATAACTTGGCCCGCACGTCTTCTACAGCATCGGTATATGTGTCAGTGACTAAGACCCCTTTCCCTGCGGCTAACCCATCTGTTTTAACGACATACGGGGGGGCCAGCGTCGATAGGAATGCAACCGCGGCATCAGCTTCGTGTTCACCAAACGATGCGTAACGGGCAGTCGGCACTCCGGCCGCTTCGACAAGACTTTTCATCCACGCCTTTGAACCTTCGAGGCGTGCCCCATCTGAGCCTGGACCAAAAACTGCTCGGCCGTCAGCGCGCAATTGGTCCGCGAGCCCCTGCACGAGCGGGACTTCGGGACCAACGACGTAAAGGTCTGCTTCAATTTCTGTTGCCACCTGCGCGGTACTTCCTTTGATCCCCGGCGATCCTGGGGTCACAACGACTTCGGAAGACTGAGAGAGAACTGTGGCGAAGGCATGTTCTCTTCCGCCGGACCCAACGACGCAAACCCTCATGCTGCAAACCGGAGATACTGCTCGCGTCCTGGGCCGACACATACGAATCGAATGGGGACACCCATTTGTCGCTCTAGAAACGATATGTAGTCAATTGCTTCTCTTGGCAAGTCATGTCGTTCCGTTGCTCCGGAAAGATCCGTACACCACCCGGGAAATTCCGCATACACCGGTGTTGCCTTGTCGTGCAGGCGCCGCAGGTGCGGAAGATATTCGTACCTTCGGCCGTCGACTTCATATGCAACGCAGACCTTGATGGTTTCAAGTTGATCGAGAACATCCAATTTAGTGAGGGCGATTTCTGTGCAGGCGTTGAGTCTCACTGCTTGGCGCGCCATCACGGCATCAAACCAACCTGTGCGGCGGCGGCGGCCTGTGTTCGTGCCATATTCGTGGCCTACGTCAACAAGATGGTCACCGATCTCGTCATGCAGTTCAGTCACAAATGGGCCTGCTCCCACTCGGGTCAAATAGGCTTTTGCGATTCCGATAACTTGGTCGATCGCCCCTGGTCCAATGCCGGAGCCAACGAGTGCGTACCCCGCGATTGGGTTGGAAGATGTGACGAACGGATAGGTTCCATGGTCGAGATCAAGGAACGTCGCCTGGGCCCCTTCGAACAAAACTCGCTCGCCGGCGTGTAAGGCCTCGTGAAGGTGGCCGACAGTATCGCCGATGTACGGGGCTACACGGGGCGCTATTTCATCAATCAATTCGTCAGCTAATTGGTCTGGGTCGAGACCTTCGTGACCGTACACATCACGGAGAATTACGTTTTTCTCTGCCAGCGCGCTGTGGAGTCGGGCTCGCAGATGTTCCGGATCGAGGAGATCTTCGACCCGGATTCCAATTCTTGATGCCTTGTCGGCGTAGGCCGGTCCAATGCCTCGTTTTGTGGTCCCAATCTTGTTGTCACCTCTTCGGCTTTCAGCTAATTCGTCAAGGATCTGGTGGTAGGGCAACACGAGGTGGGCTTGGGGGCTCAACATAAGGCGTTGACAATCAACATCTTTGGCGGCAAGGGTGTCGATTTCATTGAGTAACACGCGAGGGTCGATCACCACACCGTTGCCAATGATCGGTACAACATGGTCGTACAAGATCCCACTGGGTATGAGTTGTAGAGCGAAAACTTCGCCGTCGACCACGAGCGTGTGTCCGGCATTGTGACCACCTTGGTAGCGCACCACATAGGCGCACTCCTTAGCCACAATGTCGACTACGCGTCCCTTACCTTCGTCACCCCATTGGGTACCGACCACAATTGATCCTGGCACGGACCACTCCAAACGTCATACGTTGACGTTTCCCAATTCTAATTGCGGGACCTGCGTTATTAGGGGTGAATTAGAGAGGTCTTTTCTTTTGAAGCCTCCGGGGTGTCGCCCGGTCAACGACAAAACTTCATTGACGGGACGATCAGGTGTAGCCATTTCCTTAAGATTTCAAAGATCCCATGGGAATTCCCACTAACGCCTTCGTCTCCGCGGATCTAGCCATGGAACAACTGATTGTTGCAGAGGCACAAGATCTCTTCTGTACTGACGGTGAGTTTCAATGACGGTTGCCGCTGCGCTGGCTTGGACTTCGCGCATTTCAGCTTCGAGTTGGGCAACGCGATGTTCGAGATGAAGAACTCGTTTCACCCCAGCCAAGTTCAGACCTTCGTTTGTGAGCTCCTGGATGCGTCTCAAAAGAGCAATGTCGATTTCGCTGTATCTACGGCTACCGCCGGGAGTACGAGCGGGTTCCACTAGTCCTCTCCGTTCGTAGATGCGCAGCGTTTGAGCGTGTACACCGGCAAGTTCTGCCGCGACTGAAATCACGTACACAGCCCTGGTTGGATCGGGTGGTGAGGCCATTGGATCCACAATCAACCCTCCTGTCGTTCTTCGTTTCGAGGTGACCAGTCGGTTACCTCGTTTAGCGCTTCTATTGCGGTTCTTTCTTGAGCCGTTAACTCTGTGGGGACAACTATTTCGATCGTCACCAACAAATCACCTGTGGCTTTGGGAGTGCTAATACCTCGACCTTTCACTCGGAACGTGGTCCCTGATTTAGTACCCGCGGGAACTTTCAAGGTCACCGTTGAATGGTCGTAGGTGGGGATCTTGATTTCTGAACCCAAAGCTGCCTCCGGGAATGTAACGGGCACTGCGATAGTGAGGTGCCGTCCTTTCCGACCGAACATCGAGTCGGGTGCTATTTCTACGACGACGAACAGGTCGCCATTCGGTCCGCCGTTGCGACCTGTGCCCCCCTTGGCCGCCAGCCGTATACGTTGACCGTCATCTACACCTGCAGGGATTCGCACTTTGGCTTGGCGTTGCCCGCCTTCACTATCCGCGCCTAAACGAATAGTGGTCGTTATTCCGTCAATTGCGTCGCGAAATCCCAGATGTATGCGCGTTTCTTGGTCCACACCTCGCATAGGGATAGGCCCCCCAGCACCGCGCCCCCGACTGAAAAGATTCCCAAACATCCCGCTGAGATCATCAAAGTCCTCAAAATGCACATTGAATCCGTCAGAGCCAGAAGCGAAGCCACCTGCAGCCGAAGGACCAAGCCGCCGAGCCTCGTCATATTCACCGCGTTTGGTTTCATCACCGAGGACGTCGTAGGCGGCAGATACCTCTTTGAAGCGTTCCTCGCTTCCTCCGGTTGCGTCAGGATGATGAGTCCTCGCTAACTTGCGGTACGCCTTAGTTATCTCTCTTGGGGAGGCATTCGATGACACCCCGAGCACCGCGTAGTAGTCCTTTTCAAACCATTCACGCTGGGCTGCCATGTTTCACCTCCTCATCCGGTTCGGCTTCTAGTCTCGGACTTTCACCATGGCCGCCCGCATCACTCGCTTGCCCCATCGGTAACCGGGGCGGAGCTCTTCGATGACGACCTGTTCTCCACCATCACCTGCTTCATGCAGCACAGCTTCATGTTGGTTGGGATCGAACAAAGCTCCGACTGCTTCGATCCGGGTTAGCCCATGTTTTTGCAGTACCGCATCTAACGAACTCTTGATAGGCACGACGTCTTCGAGACCTTGCGCTGTGGCGGCGTCGCAGGCGTCCAACACCGGTAGCAGTGATTCCACAAGTCGGGCGACGCCGTTGGAAACCTGCTGTGCCAACTCACCGGAGCTTCGTCGACGGAAATTTTCAAATTCTGCCTGCAACCGTTGCAAGGAATCTCGGAAGTCATCACGTTCTGTCGTAACACTTTCCAGCGCTTCGATTAACTGCTCGACTGAAAGCGGTTCTTGGGATTCAACATTTAATGGTTCCGGGGTTTCGATATCAGGGTCGTTCGAGACCTCTTCATCGCAATCGACCGCCAAATCGAACTCAGTCTGTTCAGGATCGTCAGTACCTTCCTCTATCACTGGTCCTCGTCAATGATTTCCGCGTCGACGACATCTTCACCTGACTCTGCTTCAGGGGCTGAGGCATCACCAGCTGACTGAGCGGCAGCTTCGTAAAGCTTTTGACCCAAAGATTGACTTGCTCCGGTAAGAGCCTCGGTCGCATTGCGAAGAGTTTCTACATCCTCGTTTTCGGCTTCAAGGGCTTCTTTGAGAGTCCTGAGAGCGTCTTCAACTTCAGCCTTGTCTTCCTCAGAAACCTGGTCACCCTGGTCATCCAACATTTTTTCGACTTGGTAGACCAACGAGTCTGCATTATTTCGAGCTTCCGCTGCCTCTCTGCGCTGCCGGTCTTCTTCAGCGTGGCTTTCCGCATCCTTCACCATCTTTTCAATGTCATCATCATTCAGGTTTGATTGACCGCTGATGGTGATGGATTGTTCTTTGTCGGTTGCACGATCTTTAGCAGAGACGTTCACTATCCCGTTGGCGTCAATGTCGAACGTGACTTCAATTTGGGGCACACCGCGCGGTGCTGGTGGCAGATCAACTAATTGAAATTTACCCAGAGTTTTATTGCCTGAGGCCATTTCGCGCTCGCCTTGGAGAACGTGAATTTCGACTGACGGCTGCATATCGTCAGCTGTAGTGAATACTTCTGCCCGCTTTGTCGGGATCGTCGTGTTCCGTTCGATCAACTTGGTCATCACTCCCCCTTTTGTCTCAATCCCAAGACTGAGGGGAGTCACGTCGAGAAGTAGGACGTCTTTGACGTCGCCTTTTAGAACACCTGCTTGGACCGCGGCACCAACTGCTACCACTTCATCTGGGTTCACGCCCTTGTGCGATTCTTTGCCTGTCATTTCAAGAACGAGTTCTTGTACTGCGGGCATTCTCGTTGAGCCGCCAACCATGATGACGTGGTCGATGTCGTTCGGTTTCAAGCTCGCGTCGTCTATCGCCTGTTTGAACGGCGGTTTACATCGAGCGACCAGGTCACCGGTTATTTCCTGAAACTTCGCTCGAGTGAGCTCATAGTCAAGATGCAACGGGCCGCTATCGGTGGCGGTAATGAACGGCAAGTTGATTTGAGTGGTTTGTTTGGATGAGAGATCCTTTTTTGCTTGTTCTCCTGCCTCTTTAAGCCGTTGGAGAGCCATTGCGTCGGCTTTGAGGTCAACTCCGTGGTCGCCTTTGAAAGAGTCAGATAACCAATCGATGACTCGCTCATCCCAGTCATCGCCACCGAGTCGGGTATCACCGGCGGTGGATTTCACTTCGAAGACGCCATCTCCAATTTCAAGTACCGACACATCGAACGTGCCACCACCAAGGTCGAAAACCAAAATTGTCTGATCATCTGTTTCTTTATCTAGGCCATAGGCAAGGGCCGCAGCCGTCGGTTCATTGATGATCCTGAGGACATCAAGTCCTGCTATTTGGCCTGCTTCTTTCGTGGCGGTTCGTTGGGCGTCATCGAAATACGCTGGGACTGTGATTACTGCTTCGGTGACATCTACTCCGAGGTATTCCTCAGCGTCTCGTTTCAGTTTCTGAAGGACCCTGGCTGAAATTTCTTGAGCTGTGTACGACTTGTCATCGATTTCGACGCTCCAATTCGTACCAATATGACGCTTGACTGATGCCAGTGTTCGATCGGGGTTAGTCACCGCTTGTCGTTTGGCGACCTCGCCGGTGAGAACTTCACCGCCTTTGGCGAATCCGACGATCGAAGGTGTCGTCCGATCGCCTTCGGCGTTGGCGATCACCGTAGGTTCTCCGCCTTCCATGGTTGATACCACCGAATTGGTAGTTCCGAGATCAATACCGACTGCTCTGGACATATGCGTTTCCTCCTCTGGGGGTGGGTCAGGGTGTAACTCGGACACTTGCGACGGGGGATACACCAGGTGTGTCGCGTTGCCGGGTTATCCACCATTATAAAAGTTGAGTGTATGATTAGCAACTTTTTTGTTGGTTATTGTTGGATCCCTGTGCCCGTCTAAGCCAGGTAGGGTGCAACCTATGGTCAGCACGGCCACGCGGCTCATTCTTCTTCGTCATGGTCAAAGCCAATGGAATCTTGAAAATCGATTCACTGGTTGGTTTGATGTCGATTTGACCGAGAAAGGGACCCGCGAAGCATCCGAGGCGGGCGCATTACTTGAGGCGGCCAACATCAAACCCGATGTCGTGCACACGTCACTCCAAACACGTGCCATCGAAACAGCGAATTTAGCTTTATCGGCGGCTGACCGTCTTTGGGTCCCTGTGCGGAGAAGCTGGCGGCTTAACGAACGTCACTACGGTGCTCTTACCGGCTTGGATAAGGACGAAACCGTGGCTCTTCACGGGGCTCAACAGGTCCATTTATGGCGCCGGAGCTATTCGACCGCGCCACCTGAAATGCCTGCAGACCATCCGCATAACCCAAACCACGACCCTCGTTACGCATCTATCCCGAACAATTCGCTGCCGCGAACCGAATGCCTCGCCGATGTCGTTAAACGCTTGGTCCCTTATTGGCAAGGCCCACTGGCAGAAGATTTAAAAGAATCGAAGACGGTTCTCGTCGCAGCTCACGGGAACAGTCTGCGGGCACTGGTGAAACACCTTCAAGCAATCCCCGATGACGAGATCAGTGATCTTGAAATCCCTACCGGCGCGCCCATCATCTATGACCTCAACGCGGCTTTAGAGCCAACTGAGTCCCTGCCGATGGCCGACCGCTATTTAAGCTAGAACTGCCGTACGAGATACTGAACTGTGCTTGCTACAGAGCGTCAACTCCGCGTTCGCCAGTTCGGATACGAGTCACGCTTTCGATTTCTGTAACCCATACTTTCCCATCACCAATTTTTTCAGTTCGCGCTGCCTGGACCAGACAGTCCACGACGCGATCAGTATCCGCGGCATCCACCAGTATTTCAACGCGAACCTTGGGGATGAAGTCCACGTGATATTCGGTTCCTCGATACGTCTCGGTGTGGCCGCCTTGGCGACCAAATCCGCGAACTTCTGAAGCAGTAAGACCTTGAACATTGGTGTCTTGCAACGCTTCGACAACAGCTTCGAGGCGGTGGGGTTTAATTACAGCAGTAACCAAACGGACCATATCTGCTGCTCCTCAGGGGTTCCTTACCTGTCAACCTTGTCACGCCAACGACAATCCAGCCAACGCCAAAAAAATAAACTTGGCGTTGAGCCTTGCATCCACCCGCCGCACATGAAACTCCACCCCGTGAGTGGCCCTATCCGTCACACCGATAATCGGACACACGTTGAGAAGCATGTGACACGAATCTTCCGTACCGTAGGTGCGGTTCATCGACAACCTGTCCGGTAACTTGGCCTACGTGCAAGCACGAATCAAACCGCACCATCTCGCGCTCACTATCGGAGTTGCGTTCGCTTCGGTGACTGCAATTTCTGGAATCGCTGCGTCCGCTTTTGGGTTCCACAACCACAATCCAGTACACCGAGAGGTGTTCGGCAACATCCCTGGCGCCTTACAGCTCGCCTTTTATGTCATTACGCCTTTCCTCATCGTGTTCGGGGCATGGAATTTCGCTCAACGTGTGCGGAACTGGGAACGCGGAGCGCCTGACCGTCGAGCCACTACCGGGGCCAACGCGCAGCGAAGAATGCGCGACTACCGGGCTGGGGTAATGATGCAAACCTTGTTGCGTGACCCTGTCGCTGGGGTAATGCACGCCCTTCTCTACTACGGCTTTTTAGTTCTCCTGGCTGTCACCACCACCCTTGAAATCGACCATCAACTTCCCGAGAGATTGAAGTTTCTCCACGGCGGTACTTACCAGGGATTCAGTTTTGTGGGAGATCTCGCAGGTCTTGCTTTCACCTGCGGCATGGCTTGGTCAGTTGTTCGTCGATATGTCCAAAGGCCGTATCGCATACGCATCAAAACGCGACCCGAGCATGCTGTCATCCTCGGTGTTCTATTGGGCCTTGGGGTGACAGGCTTTGCAGCCGAGGCATTTCGGATTGCTTTGGAAGGGCGCCCAACCTACGAGCAATGGTCTTTCGTTGGTTACCCACTTTCGGCGTTAGTTGACGGCATTGATTCTGTAGCCGGTTGGCATCAGGCACTCTGGGTTAGCCACGTCGTCTGTTTCATGGCTTTTCTCGTGCTGTTACCAGTCACGATGCTCCGCCATATGTTCACTTCTCCGCTCAACATGTATCTCAAAGACCGGGAACGGCCGAAAGGAGCAATGCGGGCTCTGCCAGATCTCATGGAGGCAGAAGACATCGAAACCATCGGGGCGTCGGTTATCGAAGATTTCACCTGGAAACAGCTGTTAGACACCGACAGTTGCACCATGTGCGGGCGCTGCACCGCGGTATGCCCGGCCCACGCAACAGGAAAACCCCTGGACCCCAGAGAAATCGTGCTGAAGACCGGGGAAATAATGGCGGCAACTGGTGAACACGGAGAGGTGTCCCCGCCAATTGGCACAGATCGAGAAATAACGGTCAGCGCAAACAATTTGTTCGAGCGCATTAGTACTGAGGAACTTTGGTCCTGCACCAGTTGCAGGGCTTGCGACGAAGCCTGTCCTGTCAATATCGAAATCCTCGACAAGATTCTTGATATGCGCCGCTATCTCACGCTTATGGAAAGCGACTTTCCTAGCGAACTCGGGGGCGCGTTCCGAGGCATGGAAAACAACGCCAACCCTTGGAATATGAACAACGGTGAACGCGCTGACTGGGCTAAAGATTTAGATGTCGAAGTTGTTGACCCTTCCGACCCCTTCGACCATGAATACCTCTATTGGGTTGGTTGTGCGGGTTCTTTCGATGACAAGAACCAGAAGGTTTCGGAGGCAACTGCCAAGTTGTTGAATCGAGCCGGTGTTGATTTCGCGATCCTGGGTCCATCGGAAATGTGCACGGGCGACAGCGCACGTCGTTCGGGCAACGAGTACCTCTTTCAAATGCTCGCTGCTCAAAACGTCAGCAGCCTAAACGAGATGGGTGTTCGGAAGATCGTCACTCAATGCCCTCACTGTTTCAACACATTGAAGAACGAATACCCCCAATACGGCGGCAACTGGGAGGTATGGCACCACACCCAGTTCTTGGAAGAACTTGTGGCATCAGGAGCACTTGATTTAAGTGAAGCCCGGTTGGAAGAGCGAATCGTTTATCACGATTCGTGTTACCTGGGTCGTCACAACGACGTGTACATGTCGCCAAGAAACGTCATCGGCAACCTGGCCGGAGTGGAAATCGTTGAAGCCCCAAGAAACGGAACCGAAGGCATGTGCTGTGGGGCCGGTGGGGCGCGAATGTGGATGGAAGAAACCATTGGCACAAAAGTCAATGATGAACGTTCCGAAGAACTCATAGAGACCGGGGCGAGTCGTATAGCTACGGCTTGTCCCTTCTGCTACGTCATGATTGATGACGGCGTGAAAGCTCATGGCTTTGAAGAGGACGAAGTCAAAGTCGCTGATATCGCGATCCACTTAGTGGAGGCGCTCGAAGCAACTACCGAGTGAACGGTTCGCCTGTAGTCAAAAGTTTTCGTGGAACCGGCTAGGGGTCGGGCCACGTTGCCCTCGATATTTCGATCCTAACGACGACGCACCGTACGGAACATCCGCAGCGGTAGTCATTTGGATGAAGCTGATTTGGCCGATCTTCATGCCCGGATAAAGGGTGATCGGAAGATTGGCGACATTCGACAGTTCAAGAGTGAGGTGACCATCCCAGCCCGCATCAACAAATCCTGCGGTCGTATGAATTAACAACCCCAGCCTGCCAAGAGACGACTTTCCTTCTATACGTCCGACCAGATCGTCGGGGATAGCGATCCTTTCGAGCGTCGATCCAAGCGCGAATTCCCCTGGATGCAGAACGAACGCGTCATCGCCGTCAACCATTACTTCTTCTGTCAGGTCGCTCTGGTCTTCTTTCACGTCGATCACTCGCCGGGTGTGATTCAAAAAGACCCGAAATCTGTCGTCTAGATGCAGGTCCACTGAAGATGGCTGGATATCTGTCGGATCAAGCGGATCAATCACAATACGTCCATCCGCCAGAAGTTCACGAATAGTGCGGTCGGAGAGGATCATGAGAAACGCAGCCTAGCGGCGCGTCCCTGGAGGGGCTGACCCGAGAACTGGCGGCTTGCCGGCCCGGCAAGTGACAAGGCGCGCCGCTTCGTTAAACTTCACTTTCCACACGGCAGTTGGTCCTGCGGGTGTAGTTCAATGGCAGAACGTCAGCTTCCCAAGCTGAGAACGCGGGTTCGATTCCCGTCACCCGCTCCATTTTCGACCGGTGTGCTTCACCGTTTTACCCAGCCGGATCACCTGTCTCATGCGGGGGGCATCGTTTTTACGCGCACCGCTGGCATCCAACGCGGCCCGGCGGTCGCATCAATTCTGGCGACGAATGCGTCATGGTGTGGTTCAACGAGCGCGCAGAATCGAGTGGCCGCTTCTTCGCCCACTGCCCTCCAAGCGGGTGCAGTGAGGGCATCGGTGCGTGCCTCAAGATGTAGCCGGAAGCGGTGACCCTCGTCGTTGAGCGCACCATTGGACGCCAAGCCTTTGGTCTCTAGCCGGGCCCACCCCCGAATCACGGCTTCGTCGTCGTTACCGCGGCTACGAGCGATCCACTCCTCAGTACCGTATTCATCAAGATCCACCAGCGCCGAATGAAGTAACCCAACTTCGACATCGTCAAGATCCTCGCTGCCGCATAACGCCCAGTGATTGTCACCCCGCAATTCGCGCAAACAATTCACGGCGAGCCAGGCCGACAATCCAGAGTTGATATCTACGGGTCGCGGCTTGTCTCGATGAGCAGCGAACATCGGCCTACCACCAAAGTGCACTGAATCCACGCCACGCCACAATGCGTCAGCGAAGCTACCCAGTTCATCGGTCAGCCCCGGGACAATCTCGTCAAGGCCAGGTTCCACAGCCGCGTCGCGGACACCCAGGATTGACTCGGCGTCAGTGACCTCCTGATAGGCGTTCATCACTGCAGCGATCACTGACGGGTTAATCGAATAGGTAGCAGCGGCAGCAACTGCGGGTGCGACATCGCCCAGAGAGGCGAGCCGCCAAGCCACGACCCACCCCAGACCATTAGGCACACCAAGAGCTTCATACCCTCGAATCGCTCGCCGGTCCCACATCATCCAACCGACCAGGTCGTGACACACCAAGCCACTCCTCGCTGTCAACAGCGCCCAATCAGTCATCCGCCCGAATCTACCTCCACGAACCGACGAATAGCCCAGTCGCCCGCGGCCAGATGAGTAGTCGGCGATCACTCCATGTGCCAGGCGTCAAAGAACAGATACCCCCCATGAATGTTCCTCAGGGCCTTGCGATCCTCAAAGAGACGGGACTATCTCGTCCAGGCTCAGCGGAAAAGCGTCGCCAGGGCCCATATCGCGGCCACCAGCCCAACAACCACCATGACCATGCTCCTCCCAACCGGTGCTCGCGCAAGTTCATCACCCCCACGTGGTCCACCACGCGGTCGAAGCATCGCTAGTGCGTTGCCAACGAAGAGTGCCCCGCCGAGAGCGAGCATCAACAAAGGAATTAAGTCGGGGCCGAGGAACACGATCAATAACCGTTATGTCTGGTCTTGGTACCGGCTCATATTCGCGAATCTTGTGTAATTGCTGAGCCAAGCAAGTCGCACCGTGCCCGTTGGGCCATTGCGATGTTTCGCGACAATAACTTCAGCTGACCCAATGTCAGGTGATTCGGGGTTGTACACCTCGTCGCGGTAGAGAAAAGCAACGACGTCGGCATCTTGTTCTATAGACCCGGATTCTCGAAGATCTGAAAGCATGGGCCGTTTATCAGTCCGCGACTCGAGTCCTCGACTGAGTTGGGATATAGCAACTATTGGGGTCTCGAGTTCGCGGGCGAGGATCTTTAAACCACGTGACATTTCTGAAACCTCAACCTGGCGATTCTCGGCATTCCCTCGACCACTCATTAGCTGTAAATAGTCGACGACTATCATCCCGAGGTCGCCTAGACGACTTTTCAGTCTCCGAGCTTTTGCCCGGATTTCCATTACCGTCAAGTTTGGATTGTCGTCAATCCATATTGGAGCTTCACCGAGCTTTCCTACCGCTCGCGTGATCTTGGGCCAGTCGTCTTCGGAAAGATTCCCGTTTCGCATTCTCTGCGAATCGACTCGAGCGTCCGAGCAAAGGAGCCTCTGAGTCAACTCAAGGTGGCCCATCTCCAAAGAAAAGAACAGCACTGGACGTTGTGCCTCCAGGGCAGCGCTTGCCGCCATCCCCAAGGCAAAGGCTGTCTTACCCATGGAAGGACGCGCGCCAACAACGACGAGGTTGCTGGGTTGTAAACCAGAAAGAAGTTCGTCAAAGTCGATATAACCGGTGGGGAGCCCGGTGATCGCGTTGCCCTGTTCGTACAACTCCTCTAGGCGGTCAAGGTTGGCGTCAAGTAATTCGCGAATGGGCTTGGTCGTGTCGACAACCCGACGTTCAGCAATTTGGAACATCATGGCTTCAGCTTCGTCAACAGTTTTGACTACGTCCTCCGGCCTGCTGTAGCCCAATTCCACGATGTCGCCGGCAACTCCAATGAGGCGGCGAAGCATGGCGTGTTCTTCCACGATTCGCGCGTAACGACCCGCATTGGACGAAGCCGGGGTCAACGTCTGCAACTCAAGTAGCCGCTGGGGCCCACCAACTTGGTCAAGAAGACCGGATCTAGTGAGTTCTTCGGCAACCGTGACAGGGTCAGCGGGTTCTCCTGACCCGTACAACGAAGCCACAGCGTCGAAGATGTAACCATGCGCCGGGACATAGAATTGGTCACCGCTAAGCGTTTCGACTGCGGGCCCAATGGCATCGCGAGATAGAAGCATTGCTCCTAGTAGTGATGCCTCAGCATCCACGTTATGTGGGGGCACTCTGGCATTTGGGTTAGATGGTGGTGGATTGAAAGAGGGGTCGTTGGTCATCGTCGTTAGCTTGTCAGATAGTTCATGTGTAGAACTAGGGGCAGACATTGGGGATTGAGGCCCCATTTTCTGTGGAAAACCCCCGAAGTTATCCACAGAAGATGACAGCTATGTGACAGACCACTGCGCGTAGCCGATTGGAGCCATTTCCTAAGGAATTCGCGCGTCGCGTGGAAATCACGCCTTTAGCGAGACTTTAAGGGAGCCCCGCGGCGACGGTTTGCGCGTCTGTATGACCCAAAAAGCGTTCAGGAATTGGGATGTTAAATATTTCAGCTGCATTCAACCCCAAGATTTTCGCTCGGCTGGCATCGTCCAACTCCCCCATCGTCCGTTCAATCGCTTCTGCGGAATGAGGCCACGAGCCTTCGTGGTGCGGATAATCGCTGGCCCACATGAAGTTAGGGACCAAGTCATGCTGCAAAGCCAAATCCAAGCCTGCAGCGTCCTCCTGGAAAGTCGCAAATCCTTGCCGCTTGAAATATTCGCTGGGCAGTAGTTCAAGCTTTGGTCTTACCGCCCAGTGGTGTTTCACGTATGCCTCGTCCATTGCTTGGATGGCCCACGGAACCCACCCGATGCCAGCTTCGACACTCCCAAATCTCAACGTCGGGAATTGTTCGGCTACCCCGGACGCGCAAAGATTTGCGATCGGTTCAATGTTCTGAGCCAGAGCATGAACCGCGTAATTTATGACAGCGCCTCCTCGGCTACGGGCGGTTCGAGGATCTCGGCCGGTCGAAATGTGAAATGTGACTGGTAAGTCCACCTCCACTATGGCTTCCCACAAGGGATCGAATTCCTTGAGGTTGTAGTTCAAAGCCTCATGGTCGGGGGCACCCCAGATTGGTTTGCTGGGAAGTTGTAACCCTTTGAACCCCAGTTCTGCGCAGCGCTGAATTTCGGCGATCGCGTTATCTAGACCCGCGGGAGCAATGCACGCCATGGCAAGCAACCGGTCGTTATATGGGCCAAAGGTTTCCCAAGCCCAGTCGTTATAAACGCGACACATCGCATGACTGAAGTC
>DGLO01000068.1 GCA_002388005.1 Candidatus Neomicrothrix sp. UBA4542 | reverse complement strand
TTTACCGGATCGACAGACGTCGGAAAAATTTTGTTGCGCAGCTGCGCTGATCGAGTACTCAAAGTCGCGATGGAGTTGGGCGGAAACGCCCCCTTCGTCGTATTTGGCGACGCCGACATTGACGCTGCAGTCGAAGGAGCAATGATCGCAAAGATGCGGCATAGCGCTGAGACCTGCACTGCAGCCAACCGATTCTTGGTGGAATCGTCCGCTGTTGACACCTTCACCGGCAAGCTTGCCGAAGCGATGTCAGCAGTGAAGGTCGGTGACGGCTTCGACCCTGAAGTGACCTGTGGTCCGATGATCGACGCTTCAGCGGTGGCATCCATCGATCAACTTGTTTCCTCAGCAGTTGATGGCGGCGCTGCAACAGTGATCGGCGGCTCCCCAATTGAAGGGCCCGGCTATTTTTATGAGCCGACCGTGCTAGCCGGGGTGAGCGCTGACGCCGACATCGTCCATCATGAGATCTTTGGGCCGGTCGCCCCGATCGTTCCATTTGATGACCTCGACGCGATGATCGAACAAGCTAACGACACAGAAATGGGGTTGACCGGATATGTCTACACCTCAGATCTCGCCAAAGGACTGGCAGTATCTGAACGCATCCAAGCTGGCATGATCGGTCTGAATCGAGGTGCGGTCAGCGACCCCGCGGCGCCGTTCGGTGGAATGAAACAGAGCGGACTAGGTCGCGAAGGTGCTCAAGAAGGCATCCTCGAGTTCTGCGAAACCCAATACATCGCCACCGACTGGTAGATCACAGACACCGCCGCTAGTTAGTCCCTGCTGAGGACATGCACAACGCAGACCGCGCCGATCCCAACCATATGGGTCAAGCCGATCCGAGCTCCCTGATGTTGGCGGCCACCAGCCTCACCTCGAAGTTGACGAGTCACTTCGACGACTTGGCCCGTGCCCGTCGGTCCGATCGGATGACCCATAGCGAGGAGGCCTCCTGAGGGGCTCAGCGCGCAACGCCCACCGATATCGAACTCGCCGGACTCGATCAGCGACGCAGCTTCACCAGGGGGGCAGAGCCCCAACGCTTCGGCATACAACAATTCCTCTATCGCGAACGCATCATGAACTTCGAGTACGTCGACGTCGGAGGGTTCGATGCCAGCCTGATTGAATGCCGCCTCACCGGTCTCCGCAGTCAAGGCAGCATCGATGCCCACCCCAGCGCCGTACAGTGCCTCGGTCCGCGTCACTGAGGCATTGATCCGAACGGCTCGAGACCGATCGAGATCTAGGTGTCGGATGCCTTCTTCGGAAGCAATCACCGCGGCCGCGGCACCCTCTCCGACCGGGCAGCACTGCAAGCGCGTCATCGCTCCCGAGATTGGTTCGGCGAGAATCTCCTCCATGCTGCGAACCTTTTGTCGTTGCGCATATTGGTTGCTGGCCCCGTTCCGATGATTCTTAAAAGCGACCTTCGCAACCTGCTCCGCAGTTACCCCATGTAAATGCATGTACTCCGAAGCGAGAAGGGCAAAGTGAGTGAAGGGAACGACAGTTCCATTCTCAAGGTTCTCTATTCCGGCCTGACCCGGAGCGGCACCAAGCCCGCCGCGAGGTTTATCCACACCCAAAGCAAGTACAACGTCGGAACGACCTGACGCAACCTCAAGACATGCTTGAGCCACTGCCGAAGATCCCGAAGCTGAAGCATTTTCAACCTGTGTCATAGGAATGCCGGTCGCTCCTAGCCGACTCAACATGATGCGGCTTGAACCCATACCGAGTAGCGCGGTGCCCGTATAGGCGGCCTGCACATCAGGCCACGTGATCCCAGCGTCACGCAACGCGGACCGCGCCGCTGTGATGCCAAGCTCAACATAGGTCGTCTCGCTTCGACGTTGATACTGATGTAATCCGATCCCAACGACATACACGGGCCGGTCTCTCAACAGGTTGGTTTCACTCATTGGACAACCTGAAACTGCAAGTCCACCAATGTGTTGCCTTCGGTGTCTTCAAGATCTTGGACTAAGACCCCTTCGACCTCAGCCCCGACGCCAACCTGAGAGCCAGCGACGATGGCTTTGATGACAGGTCCTCCAGATAACTCAATGACAGCAACGGTGAATGGGGTAGTTGGGTATGGACGATGATGGCGATGAACGGTCGCGACGGCGTGCACCGTTCCCCGAGCTTCAAGATCTAACTCCTCTAGGTCCTCGCATGAGGACCCGCATTGTTCACATCCGTACGGATCGGGTGGGAAGGCAACCCGACTACAGGAAGTACATCGGTGCCCCAAAATGACGGGAGGGTCTGTCAACCGTAATAAATGCGGATGCCGTGCCTGAATAGTCATATCGCCCTCAACGACAGAACCGTAGTCACAAGACAGACCGCGAGCTGAACATCTCGCTAGCTTGAGTGACATGTCTGATGTATCAGATATCGCCCATTGGTGTATCAGCCGAAGTCATCGGCAAGTGAAGCTTCACACGCGACGACCAAATCTTGCCCAAGCACTCCGCGAAGCAGGATTGGAGATCACTGATGGGCCAGCACGATTAGTGCTGTGGCTGGATGACGCGATAGGCGAATCCCAACCTTGGGAACACGCCGTCGGCGACGGTGAAGTTCTGATAGAGGGATGTCTGCCTGTACTGCGGGGGGTGCACGCGATCGCTGTCGAAACGGACCGAGCGGTGATTTTGGCTGCCGACAACGACGAACGTCGACGCATCGAATTTCTCGAAGACAGTGTCACCACGCTGCCTGTACACCCCGTTGCGTTAGGAACTCTTGACGAGTCGGCAAGAAACGCGGGGTTCGAGCTCGTCGAACGATGGGTCGACTGGTCAATGGAGCTACCAAACCCCACTGACCCCTGCCACTTGTCATTGTTCCGTAACTTGTAAAAGGGAACTCAACTCAGGTGTCCGTCGTTGAGTAAGCAACTGACGCCATTTCGGAGGTTGCGATGCGACGACTCATAGCAGTAATTACGTCGATTGCGATTTTGTGTGCCTGTAGCGCCGACAACCGTGACGACACCATCGCCCCTGACCGAACAGTGCCGTTACACCCTTCACAAGTGCAGCTGACAGCCGCCCTTACCTCCTTTGAGTCCTGCGAACCATTCCTTGGACACGTCAAAGCCAATGCTCTTGAAATGGTTGGCCCCTGGGGACTTGACGGGGGATATGCCATCGCGGTGATGGAGGGGTCTGAATTGGCGCGCGACGGCTCCCAAGCAATTGCTGACTCATCGCAATCCGCCCTAGCGCCAGGCGTGGACTACAGCACTACCAATGTTCAAGAGGCAGGCGTCGACGAGCCCGACATTTTGAAAACCGATGGGACGCGCATTGTCGCGTTGGTCAACGAAGAACTACGTGTGGTCGATATCACAGGCGATCAACCCAGGTCTGTTGGGAAGCTGCGGTTTGAGAAGTTATGGCCCCAAGAAATGTTCCTCGTAGGGGACCGGATTCTTGTATTTGGCCAGAGCCACGGGGGCACGCAGAGCCTGACGCTGAGACATGGCCCTTACAGCCCGATCAGCACCATCGTAGAGATCGACATCAGTGGTCCAAAACCACGGATTACTCGCCGGCTACATGTAGACGGCGGATATCTCGGCAGCCGCATGGTTGACGACGTCGTCCGCATCGTCGTTCAAAGCCAGCCAACAGGACTCGAATGGTCCTATCCGAGCGGAGCAGGGCTGCGCGCTGAACGACGAGCTGAGGAAGAAAACCGTCGACTCATAGAAGAATCAACGATTGACAATTGGATCCCATGGTTCGCTCTTGAAAATGCTCGCGGACGCCTAATCGAAGAAGGCACTCTGACGCCCTGCGACCGCATCTACCATCCGCCGTCCAATAGTGGCCTGCAAATGTTGAACATCATCACGGTAGATCTGTCCGAAGAGCAACTAGGAGACAAGCTTCTCAGCACCTCAGTGCTCGCCGATGGGCAAACGGTGTACTCATCCAAAGACAACCTTTATGTCGCTACCACCGAGTGGTTCGATTGGCGCGAACTAGAAGCCGACGAAGATGACACCTCCAACAGACGACCGCCGTTAACGACACGAATCCACAAGTTCGATATCAGTGACCCCAACAACACCCTGTATCGAACGTCAGGGCAGGTCCTTGGCACAGTCCTCAACCAATACTCGATGTCCGAACACAAGGGCCGCCTCCGCGTTGCGACCACCAACCATGGTTGGTGGGGACCCGGAGACGTGGCCAACAGTGAGAGCTACGTGACGGTGCTCAGCGAAGAGGATGGGGAATTGGTTGAGCTTGGCCGCGTCGGAAACTTGGGGCGAGGCGAACGCATTTACGCGGTGCGGTTTCTCGGGGACCTCGCAACTGTCGTGACGTTCCGTCAAACCGACCCCCTCTACACCATCGATCTTTCCGACCCTCGATCACCGACCGTCTTAGGGGAACTAAAGATATTGGGGTACTCCGCGTACCTCCATCCAGTCACCGAGACGTTGTTGCTTGGGATTGGCCAAGATGCCGACGACGATGGACGAACCGTAGGCACCCAGGTTTCGTTATTCGATATCAGTGATCTGACTGACCCGGTTCGTGTTGATCAATGGCGTCTCCTGGGGGGTCACAGCGAAATTGAATACAACCCCCGAGCCTTTCTTCATTGGCCGGCAGAGAACCTTTTCGTTTTGCCAGTCGCAACGCATCGAGTTGGAACAGCCGAATCGGGACCTTTTTCCGGCGCAGTCGCCCTTGAGTTGAACAACCGCTCTCTGACAGAACGCGGTCGTCTTACACATCTGAAAACGCCGCCCAAAGTCCGCTGCGATCAATGGGTGGAAGAACGCGAAGATGGTAGTGAAATATCTAGACAGCAATGCTGGGCTGATATCGACTGGCGCGCAACCATCCAACGGTCTGTGGTGATCAAGAACGAGATTTATACCCTCTCCTCACTCGGATTACTTGCCAGCGACCTGCGCACTCTTGAACAACGGGCTTTCTTACTGTTCTGATCAGGTTCGGCCCGACGGTTCCCTGATTCTCGAAACAAAACCTGTTGTCAGCGGGACTTAAGTGTTCATGGGGCGACTCTGTCGGCAATAGTGGAGTTATGACCGAAGTCACGTGGGACGAGGCACCCAGTTTGCAGAACCCGTTGTTGGTGGTGGCATTCGAGGGTTGGTTCGACGCAGGGGAGTGCGCAACGGGGGCCATCCAATGGATCGTCGACCAATACGAAGCTCGCCGCATCGCCAAGATCGATCCTGAAGAATTTTTTGATTTCCAAGAGAATCGTCCACATATCGAAATTGCTGACGACGGAGAACGACGAATCAAATGGCCGTCGCTTGATGCGCACGTGATTGAAAACGATTTTCCTCACGATCTGGTGTTGCTGGCGGGTCTAGAGCCGCGGATGCGGTGGAGAACTTTCTGTGATTCGGTCGTAGAGATCGCCCGCGACACGGCATGCGAAATGGTTGTCACCCTCGGGGCGATGGTTGCAGGAGTGCCACATTCGCGCCCTTCGGAGGTAAAAGGCAGTGCCGCAAACCCAGACCTGGCATACAGGCTGGGCTTGGATCGGCCTAGTTATCAAGGACCCACGGGCATCATCGGCACGTTGCATGATGCTCTCGACAGTGCCGAACTTCCGGTTATCTCCCTGCGGGTTGGGGTACCCCACTATGTCGCTGGACCCCCGAACCCCAAAGGCACACGAGCGTTACTAGCGGAGTTTGAAAAGGTCACTGGTGTCCCAACCGGCTACCGAGACCTTGACCACAGCGTCCTCGAATGGGAGCAACGAGTGAGCGACGCAGTCGAACAAGACTCCGAAATCATTGGATATGTGCGTCAGCTAGAAGAGGAAGCGGACCGGGTAGTCTCAGCAGATCTTCCCTCAGGTGACGACTTGGCCGCCGAATTCCAGAAATTCTTGAGGGACCAACGTGACGAGTGAGTGACGGTGAGCGTCAGACGACGTCTACGGCTTGTTGGCGCAACAAATGGTCCGCCAACACTAAACACACCATCGCCTCAACCATTGGAACTGCCCTGGGGAGAACGCACGGGTCATGCCGTCCCTTGGCTTCAAGGGTCGTTGTCTCGTTGTCCTGATTCACCGTTTGTTGAGCTGAACTAATCGTCGCCGTTGGCTTGAACGCAACACGCGTCACTAGATCTTCCCCGTTACTAATCCCGCCTTGGACCCCGCCGCTGTGGTTACTGGTAGTCGATGGCCGACCATTATCGCCAGGCACGAACGGATCATTGTGTTCGCTACCCGTCATTAACGTTCCAGCGAACCCACTGCCTATCTCTACTCCCTTGGCTGCGGGAAGCGACATTAAGGCCCCAGCGAGCTCAGCATCAAGTTTGTCGAACACCGGCTCCCCCAGCCCAGCAGGCATATTGCGAGCTACGCAAGTGACGATCCCCCCCAAAGAATCGCCCCCTTTTCTTGCGGCCTCAATTGCTGCGGTCATTACTTCCGCCGCGGCGCTATCAGGACAGCGAGTGGGGTCGCTCTCGACCTGATCGCGAGACACGAGTCCCAAATCAATGTCAGCGTCAATGTCTCTGATCGAACTGACCCAAGCGATCACTTCGATGCCGGCCACGTGTTCAATAACCTTCCGAGCGACTGCGCCACCGGCTACACGTCCAATAGTTTCGCGAGCGGAAGCCCGTCCCCCTCCTTGCCAATTTCTGATGCCGTACTTGGCTTCAGTTGTCCAGTCCGCGTGGCTTGGGCGGTATACGTCGCGCATTTCTTCATACGCGCCAGGGTTGGCGTCCTCATTTCGCACAACCATGCCAATCGAAGATCCCAACGTCTTCCCCTCGAAAATTCCGCTAAAGATTTCTACGCGGTCGTCCTCGTTTCGCTGAGTCACAAGTCGGCTTTGTCCAGGGCGCCGTCGATCAAGTTCGATCTGAATGTCAGTCGCATCAACTTCTAGCCTCGGTGGACAGCCGTCCACCACGACTCCCACTCCGCCCCCATGCGATTCACCGAACGTCGTAATTCGGAACTGCTCTCCAAAGGTGCTTCCGGCCATAGCATCGAGAGTAGAGGTCGCGACGGCGATCTCACGAAGAGATTCTCCAACTCGGCCGATTTAGAGCGCGTTCACCGGCAATGATGGCAGGGATGGAGTTGATTGACGCACTTCTGGTCGCTGGGGCTGGCGTCGTCGCGGGCGTCGTAAACGCGATGGCGGGTGGGGGGTCATTGTTGACGGTCGGTTTACTCAACGTGTTCGTTGGGTTACCCGGGCTGGTCGCTAACGGCACTAACCGGATAGGTGTTTTGGTACAAAACGCCTCTTCAGTTGCCGGCTATCGAAAAGGGGGCGTTTCCGGTTTACGTCGCGCCCTTCCGGTCCTGGTTCCAGTCACCGCGGGATCTTTCATCGGGTCACTTGTGGTATCTAGCTTCACCGATGACGCCTTCGAAAAGATCTTCGGGGTCTTGATGATCCCCTTGGTGTTCCTTAGTCTCCGCGCCCCTGCTACCACTGGTCGCCAAATCAGTTGGCATCCA
>DGLO01000085.1:3563-4446 GCA_002388005.1 Candidatus Neomicrothrix sp. UBA4542 | reverse complement strand
CTCCTGAAAATTCCTAGCGATTTAGCCTACGGTGAAGCTGGGGCGGGGGGTTCGATCGGGCCGAATACTCCCCTTTTGTTTGTCGTGGACTTGCTGCGCATCCAAGGGTGACCGCGATCACCGGGTTGATCCCCTGGCGACACTCCACGAAGAGCCGAGGTCCGCGTTCGGATCGCCGATGGTACCGAAGCTCCAGATGAACGAACAGGCCGGTAGTCAGGCAGACAAAGATTTGACTGAGTAGCTTCGCGGCTATGGATAGTGTCACGGTTGCTCGCAGCATGCGGGGTTCGTTAGGAATGTTGGCGATGGCCTGGCTTATGGCCCCGTCAACTCGAGAAAAGGCGGCGGCAGCCGGCATGGGGGAAGGGCAAGGCGCGTACGCAGTCGGTCGTCTTGGCGTCTTAGGTAATTGTCCCGTGGACAACGTGATCGGGGCGGCCTTCTTCTGGGCACCTGACCATATGCGGTCGATGGTGGAAGAAGGACGAGCTGCTTTTGACCCTATTGAGGGCGGAAAGGTTTACGCGAGAATCTGCCAAGAGTACGGGGCCGAGGCGTTGGCAGATTTCGAGGGCAACGAAAGACTGGGTGAGTTACTTGATCGGGTAGTACAGAACGCGGTGCCGCATGGGGCTCCGACGTTTGTGGGCTGGCGAGATCAAGAACTCCCAGATGACGTTGGTCCAGCTCGGACCTTTCAGTTGGCTCAATGCATGCGCGAATTACGTTTCGGTCGCCATGCCGTCGCAGTGCAGGCGCTCGGCATGGGTCCTCTCGAAGCGATCCTCAGTGGTCCCGCGGGCGAATGGAACGCTGAGTTCTTTGGTTGGCCGAAGCCATACCCCGATGTCAGCGAGCTTGGTTCAGCAAGAGAAGAGAC
>DGLO01000085.1:533-3222 GCA_002388005.1 Candidatus Neomicrothrix sp. UBA4542 | reverse complement strand
CTTCACGCACCCGATTTCGAATGCCTGACAGACGGTGAGCGTGACGAGGTACGAGATCTCTCTAAAGCCGCTCGATCTCACGCCACGTCACGTGCCGAGGCTGCAGACATCTAGCCCCCGGGTTCAGTGTCAACCTGATCGCGGCAAGTGACCTAGTCCGATAGCTCGTCGATCAGGGTTTGATGTTCGCCTAAAAGAGGAGCGCGCTTCGCCCTCCAGGGCGTACGCCCAAATCGGTATGGAGCTCCCGGATGGGTGAAGCTGGTGTCGCGATCTTCATAGAAAATATCTACGGGAAATCCACGTTCAACGAAGTGAGGGTCCTGCATCATTTCTTCAGGCGAATAGACGATGCCGCACGCCATGCCTCGTTCTTGCAGTCCCACAAAAAGTTCGTATGCCGACAGGCGCTGCCCAAGGAATTCGATGACGTCTCTGCCAGCTTGAAAGACCTCTCCGGCGAGAGGGTCGGCGTCTAGTTCGAAAAGACCGATGCGTTCATATTTATCGCCGAGTTTCAGGATCTCGTAGGGCGAGCATTCCTCTACCAGACCGAGTTCTTCAACCCAGGTTCGTAACGCCGCAAATTCACGTTTGTTTCGGGGAGGTACGCCCGTGTTGAACCATCGCCCGTCGGCACAACGAATCTGGGTCCACTCAGTAGGTCGTATGTGGGCATGACGCCCCGTTTGGCGCCCTACTTCGCGTTCGGCGTTGAGCCACCACAGAGTCGCGAATTCGGTGGTGGCATTGGCTGCACCCAACATCGAAATATCAACTAGTTGACCTTTGCCGGAGGTTTCCCGCCACATCAGCGCGACAAGAATCGCCGGAACCGCGTAGTGGCATGCGGTATGAAAGGCCTGATTCCCGCCGCCGCGCACAGGTGGTAGTTGGTGGTCGTCGTAGCCACATGACCAAACGGGGCCTCCTTCGGCTAACAACGTGAGATCGGTGGCCGGCGGATCGGTTCCGTCGCGCCCGTGATGGGTAATTGATGTCCAGATCAGTTCACCGTCATTTCCCCCGAACTGGTTCCAGTCAAGACCTAACGCGTCTAGTCGCCCGAGGGGTTCGGCTTCGATCACGACATCGGCAGTGTCGACTAACGACCGAAATGTGTCGGCGCCGATGTCAGTGTCCAAATCAACGATGACCGATTTCTTTGAGGTGTTGTAATGCCACCAATGCAAGGAGTTCTCGAGCTCTGGTACATCGTCGGCGAATGGTTCCCAACTGCGGGTGTGGCATCCACCTGGAGGTTCGACGACAATTACTTCCGCGCCCATATCCGCTAGTAGTTTCCCTGCTAGCGCGCATCGTTCTGAAGCTAGCTCAATCACTCGATAGCCGGTGAGGGCCGCTGGTGAGCGTTCAGAAGTCACGGTTAGATCGCTCCCTCATCAACGAGTTGTTCAATTTCTTGTTCACCGAGCCCCAGTAACTGTCCGAAGACATAGTCGTTGTGTTCCCCTAGGCACGCCGCCCCTCGGGAAATTGACCAGGCGGTTTCTGACATACGCACCGGGAGGCCTTCTACTCTCGCGGGTCCCACCTCGGTGTGGTCAACTGTGATCCAGAGGCCGGATGTGCGATCATCGGAATCGATTCTTTCTCCTGGCCGCAGAACCGGTGCCGCCGGAACTCCGATGTCAGTTAGCCGTCGAGCCAACTGGTGGCGATTTTGGGGAGCAGTCCACCTAGCCACCAACTCTTCCAATTCGTCTTCTGCTGTGACGCGATCAGCGACATTCTTCCACCGCTGTTCATGCACCCATGGCTGGTCAACTACGTCAGCGAAGAGTCGCCAGTCCTCATCATTGCGCACCGCTATGGCGATCCACTCATCTTCACCCTGAGTCGCCCAAATTCCATGTGGAGCCATGACTGGAGACTGCGATCGATTGCTGTTGGGCATACCCGGACGACGCGTTACTCGTCCATTGACTGTTGCATCAAGAGTCGCTGCTCCGTGCAACGTCCCTGCAGCTTCGATGCAAGCGAGATCTACCCATTGGCCTTCACCGGTACGACGCCGGTGCAAGAGAGCCATGAGGACCGCCGTGGCCATGTAGTAGGCGCCCGTGTGATCCATAAACGAGTACCCCCATCCTGCGGGGGGTTGGTCAGGTAATCCCGAGGTGAAGGTAAGTCCTGAGACCGCTTGGGCTATTGGCCCCCATGACTTGTACGATCCGTACGGTCCGGTCGCGCCAAAACCGTTGTTCGACACATAAACGATGTCTTCACGAATTTGGCGGAGCTGTTCATATCCAAAACCCAGACGCTCCATGACTCCCGCAGCGAAATTTTCGGTTACAGCGTCACTGATCGCGACGAGTTCTCGAAGAAGTTCTTTGGCTCGGTGATGTCTCAAATTCAGGGTGATTCCCAGTTTGCCGGCGTTGTGGTTGTTAAATGCGCCGCCGGCTTCGAGACCCTTTTCGTTGCCAACCCATGGAGGTACACCTCTCAAGATGTCCCATTTCCCTTTATTCGTGGGATCTTCCACTCGAATTACTTCGGCACCGAAAGCCGCCAGAATTTTGGTAGCGCCGGCGCCGGCTAGCTGTCCGGTGAAGTCGCATATACGGATTCCTTCTAATGCCCGACATTCATCTGTTTCCTGGGTAGGTCCCGTCACGGCGTTGCCTCCGCGGACCAATCGGCGTATCCGTGGACCCACAGT
>DGLO01000085.1:0-235 GCA_002388005.1 Candidatus Neomicrothrix sp. UBA4542 | reverse complement strand
TCGGCGTATCCGTGGACCCACAGTCGCTGTGTTTGCGTTTCCGGCACTCGTAGCCCTCGGGCGTCAGCTATGAGTTCCATGGCTTCATTGGGTTCGAGTCCTAACTGTGTTAAGGCCGCCGCCGCAATTGTCGAGGAACGGCCGATCCCACCGCGGCAATGGACTACCGCTGCTTGTCCGTTATTGAGATGGTCAACAAGTTCGCCAATTACGGCTTGAGCTTCGCTGTAGTCAT
>DGLO01000037.1 GCA_002388005.1 Candidatus Neomicrothrix sp. UBA4542 | reverse complement strand
GCCATGGGTGGCCTGTGCCCACGAGTTCTGAAATTTGCCAACGGTGTGTCTCTTGAGGAGCTTATTTTGCGTCACGCACTTAGCATGACCTGTGATCTATCGCCGGAAAACCATCGGGCCGGTGGTGTAATGATGCTCCCAATCCCCGCAGCCGGCGTATTTCGCCGTGTCCGTGGAGTCAATGCGGCCCGTGGCTGCCAAGCAATCAGTGAGGTCACTCTGACGATCAACCCTGGCCAGCGCGTGCGACCATTGCCAGAGGGGAATAGGTATCTTGGATTCATATTCGCGCATGCCGATACGCCGGCTGAAGCGGAAGCAGCTTTGCGCCGCGCTTATTCACGACTCGAATTTGAAATCGAGCCTACACAATAAGAGCCAGGGACCACGCTCGAGACCACTTTACCGCCCTCCTCCTGTACCATAACCTTCCATTGACCTTTTGTTTTCTTGCCTCGCTGGGGTGGAGGGATTCATGGGCCAGCAAGAAGTTAATTTAGCAGCGGAAGACACTGCAGTGGACACCAACCCAATCACGTTTACTACAGGGGCCGCGATGAAGGTGCTGGAGTTCGCCGAGTCCACGGAACAACCCAATGACATCGGTCTGCGGGTCTACGTGCAAGGTGGTCGCACCAGCTACGAATGCGGGTTCAGATTCGACGAGCCTCGGGAAAACGATGTCATCTTGCCTCAAGAAGGATTTGATCTGTTAGTCGACGGCTTCAGCTTTCACCTGCTGCGAGGTGCCTCTGTCGACTTCGTTGACAGTGTCTCCGGAGGCGGGTTCAGCGTCGACAACCCAAATGAGCCTGATCCTTCGAGCGACCCCCTTTTCGCGAGGGTGCAGCAGTTCATCAATGAACAGGTGAATCCCGGCGTCCAGACTCATGGCGGTCACGTCACGTTGCTCGAGGTAAAAGAAGGCATTGCCTACGTCGAGCTTGGCGGTGGCTGCCAGGGATGCGGCATGGTCGACGTAACCCTAAAACATGGAATTGAGCGCATGCTCAAGGAACAGATCCCGGAAATCGAGAGCGTCTACGACACAACCGACCATGCCTCTGGCCAAAACCCTTACTTTACGCAGGGGAAGGGCGGATCATTTAACGTCTGAGTGGCGGCTTGTCCTGCCTGTATGCAAAACAGGGGTCGGGTCCGTCTCAATTAGCCCCCGATATAAGACATTTCGATACGGGATGGCAACTTGCTCTCCTCGAAGCGCCGTTCCGAGTAACGATCCTCCCGACTTGACCAGATATCCGAGAGGAGGGCGCGCAGCGTTTCGTCAGACCCTCCGGAGCGCAGAGTATCGCGCAGATCAGTTCCTTCGCCCGCGAACAGGCACGTGTACAAAACACCCTCCGCGGAAAGGCGGGCGCGTGTGCAATCGCCGCAGAACGGCTCCGTCACTGAGGTAATGATGCCGAATTCTCCTTCGCCATCGGTGTAGCGCCAGCGTTTGGCAACCTCGCCACGGTAGGCCGGAGATACCGGTTCGGCAGGAAACTCAGCCGTAATGCGCTCGACGATGTCGGCCCCCACACAAACATCCTCAGGCCGCCAATTATTAGTCATGCCCACATCCATGAATTCAATGAATCGCACGATATGGCCAGACCCTTTGAAATATCGCGCCAGCTCGATGGCCGAATCTTCGTTGACGCCACGCTGCACCATGGCGTTGATTTTGATCGGGGTTAGTCCAGCAACAGCTGCTGCCTCGATGCCATCAAGGACATCAGCGACTGGAAAGTCCGCATCGTTCATGGCCCGAAAAGTTTTGTCGTCTAGAGAATCCAAGCTCACGGTGACCCGTTTGAGCCCAGCGTCAGCAAGTGCCTGAGCTTGCTCGGGTAGCAGCGCTCCATTGGTCGTCAATGCCAACTCCACGCCCTTGATCTGGGTAAGCATAGTGATGAGTTGAGACAGGTCGCGCCGCAGTAGCGGTTCGCCTCCCGTTATGCGTACCTTCCGTACCCCGAACCCAGCCACGATGCGCACAACACGCTGGATCTCCTCAAACCGAAGGATCGCGCGTCGCGGGAGGAACTCATAGCCTTCGCCGAACACTTCGCGAGGCATGCAGTAGCGACACCGAAAGTTGCACCGGTCGGTTACCGAGACACGAAGGTCACGCAACGGGCGCTCAAATTTGTCGATGATCGGTTCAGTCACATCCCGACTTTCCCAGGCTTCCGTAACACACATCAAGCGTTCTGGACTGCAACGGCAGGCATTTACTCATCTTTGAGATAACAGTTCACCTCAAAAATCCCGCAGTCGAGGCCCTCACCATGCAGCAACTCAATGTCGACAGCGCTCTCTGGTAAACCAACTTCAGTCATCCCTTTGTCGTCCATGTTTTCACCGTCTCCGGTATCAACCATCGGCACTCCACCGTCACACTGCTCGGTGGTCGCTTCCATGCCCAATACATCGGTAAAAGCACAAACGTAACGACGCAGTCGATCCATCGCCAGACGCGGTTCGCTGATGCCATGCCCCTGCCGCGGGTAGCGAACAAAAGAAACGTCTTTTCCAAGGTCGGTCAGAGCCTTATAGAACTCCACCGCCTGTTCTGGTGGAACGCGCTCGTCATTGGCACCGTGCATAATCAAAATCTTCGCGGTGACCTTATTCGCATGACGAATCGGCGAGAGTTGCCGATAGATGTCTTCATTGTCCCAGGGGGTGCCGAAGAACCAACCTAGGTAAGCGGGGATGTCCGTGGTGCTGTACATCGAATAAAGGTTCGACAAACCGGCGCCTGGTGAGATCAGCTTGAACCGATCAGTCTGCGTCGACATCCAGAATGTCATGTAGCCACCGTAGCTCCATCCGTAAGCAACCATACGATCGGGGTCAGCCCAACCTTGCTCTGTGACGTAGTCGACACCGGTCATGATGTCGTCGTAGTCACGGATGCCCCAGTTGTCCTGGTTCGCATTGAGATGCTCTTGGCCGTAGTTGGAGCTGCCACGGAAGTTGATTTGAAGCACCAGGAATCCGTTGCCGGCGAACATGTGGTTGGTCGAACTGAAACTTTCCATCGAGGCACCGCTGGGGCCGCCATGAGGGTTGACGATCAGGGGGTATCGTGTGCCTTCATGAAAATCGATCGGATAGGTTAAGACCCCTTCAATGGTGCCCCCATCGGAGTTCGTCCAGCGGACAGATTCGACCCTGCCGAGCTGCACTTCTTCTTGCTCAACCCACGGGTTGGCGTCAGTGAGTTGCACGGCCGGACCGAAACCATCACCCTCTCTTGTCGCAACCCAAAGGTTGCCGGGGCGCCCAGGGTCACTGTGACTGAACACCCAGAAGTTGCCGTCGTGTGATAACTGCCACTGGCCGTTGGCGCCGCGCATCGGAGCGCGTCTGATGGTCAACTCACCGGAGTCCAGGTCGACGCCAAATAGGTTGGTAACCGTACCCTGTCCCGTCGACCAGTAGATCGTTCGGCCATCGCGCGCCCACATCGGCTGCCCGAAGGCAAGATCAAAGTCGTCGAGCATGATGATGGGTTCACCGCCATCAGCGGGGAATAGATGCAACTTGCTGTACCACTGCGTATTCCCCGGTTGCGGCTTCGATGCCATGGCTAATGTGTTGCCGTCGGGCGACCAGCGGGGACTGGCGTCGGGCCCTTCGTTCTCATAAAAGAGTTCAGCGTTGCCTTCAAGATCAACAACCCACACGTCACTCCATGATGAATCATCGACCTTAGGGGTGGGCCGGGTAACGTACGCAATCTTCGAAGAATCTGGAGCCCACTGGGGATCCGAGATGGTGAAATCGCCGCTGGTCAGACGCTTGCTCTCGCCAGAATCGATGTCAAAGAACCAGAGGTGGGTCATCTG
>DGLO01000096.1:7259-10640 GCA_002388005.1 Candidatus Neomicrothrix sp. UBA4542 | reverse complement strand
GAAATTGGGGCTACTTACGAGCCTGAATGGGATTTCATTTTCGGTGAAATTGTCCGCGACGGCGACAGCCACGTCGTTCGTGAGGAGACCGTGTTGCAGTCGCATGATCTGCTGCGTGTCGTGTGTCTCCGCAAAGGCCGACGTGAGTTGATGGATTTACTTGGCTTGCATCGAACAGAGGTCAAACGAGTGATGCTCCTGGGCGGCGGCCGAACAGCTGAACTCTTAGCGCGGCGGCTGATCGATAGAGGCGTTGAGGTTGCCATTATCGAGTTGCGGAAGGAACGCTGTGACCAGTTAGCCGAGAAGTTAGCTGGATGCCTAATTTTCGAGGGAGATATCACGGACACTGACCTTCTCTCCTCGGAACGAGTCGGTGACTTTGACGCTGTAGTTGCCTCAACAGGACAAGACGACGCGAATGTACTCGCGTGCTTATATGCCAAATCGATGGGCGCCCCCGAAACGATCGCGGTGGTTCATCGACTCAGTCTGCTTCCCTTGTTAGAACAAGTTGGGATTGACGCGGCATTGTCGCCGCGAACTGCAAGTGCCAACAGCGTTCTGCGTTATGTACGCGGGGATGTAGCGGCGGTAGCGACGTTCCTAGACGGCGACGTCGAAGTCGTAGAATTTGAGGTGGCACCCGAAGCCCCTGCTGATGGAACCGCTGTTCGAGATCTGGGTCTTAGCGGGAGCGTGCTGCTTGCGGCCATTGTGCGCGATGGTAATGCGCACATAGCTCGAGGTCGCAGTGTCCTGCGTTCACGCGATCATGTCATCGTATTTGCAAAACCCCATCTTGTAGATGAGGTGAAGCAGGCCTTCGGGTGACCCCTAGGCCTCCCGCGCGAGCTCCGGCTCGAGGGTTTGCTCAGCGGCTGACAGGAAGACTTTTGTCCTGGTCCGCATCGCTGATTCAGGCGCTGTCAAGAGGAAAAACCGAATCCGCTGTTGGAGTGACAATTGGTGCGGTCTGGGTTCTAAGTGCGCCGCTATTTGTCGCTTGCTCTATAGCTGATTTCATAGATGGAGGACCCGACTATCTGGCTTTGTTGGTAACTGGAGCAGCCATCGAAGTCGCCGGATTGCTAGTTGTTCGCCTTTCAAGTTTCCCTTCAAGCTTGCCAATCTCTCGACTGTTCGCCGCAGTGGCATGTGGCGCATCCGCAGCGCTCGTAGCCGTGACTGCAGCTCATCTAGCGACGGGGGCAACAAGTAATCTCGATGTAGCAATAGTTGAAGCTGCGGCGACCATTACTGGTACTAACGCATCGACCATTAATCCCGAAGTGCTTTCTTTGGGGATGTTGCTGTTTCGAGCACTGGGTCAATGGTTATCAGCAGCGGCGATCATCATCGTACTTGTGCGGGTACTTCCGCACCTTGGAGTAGGAGGACTCGATGCCGACGGGGGAGTCGCAACTCGTTCAGCTCGACGCCTAGCGCCTCGAAGTGGCTCGACAATGGCGCGGCTCGTCACCATTTACGTAGCGTTGACCGGACTTCTTGGACTGTCTTTCTTACTGGCCGGAATGCCCTTCGTGGACAGCCTTGTCCACTCTTTGACGACTATCTCTTCAGGCGGCTTTTCTAGTCGTATGGGATCCATAGCTTCATTCGATTCGGCGACCATCGAATGGATCACGATTGTTGGCATGTTCGCGGCCGGCACGAGTCTGCCTCTAATTTTCAGGGCGATGCGCCGAGGTGACCTTCACCGGTTCGTCCGCAGCCCTGAGTTTCGCGTCTACGTGGGATTAATCGCGACGGTTACGTTCGCTGTACTTGCTTGGTCCGACGACTTACCCACCGCAAGCACTATTCGACACGCAATCTTTCTCACCGTGTCGTCCATTTCCACAACTGGTCACATCGCCGGCGATATGGGCAGCGTTTCCTTCGGCGGCGAGGCATTGCTGTTGGTCCTAATGGCCGTGGGTGGGATGTCTGCATCAGTAGCCGGCGGATTCAAAGTGATGCGATTTATGGTCTTGGGGCAATACATTGGTCGCGAGCTGCGGCGCAGCATCCATCCGACTGCAGTTGAGAAAATTCATCTCGGCCGGTCTTCGATAGGAGAAACAGCGCTCGCGCGAATTATCGGGGAGTTGTTCCTGGCAACGATGCTGTTAGTGCCAACCGTCTTGGTGCTCGGCGCAGACGGTCTAGATATTGAGGGCGCCTTTACATTCGCGGTTTCAATCATGTCGAACGTCGGAGTGGGATTTGGGGAATTCGGTCCTACAGGACACTTGGGCTCGGTGGGGGCCATTGGTCACGTTGCTGCGTCCCTTCTCATGGTGATCGGAAGAATCTCTGTCACACCTGTTCTCGTAGCTCTTGGAGGAGTCGGCGAACCCGCACAAACTGCCCTTCGGCGCTGGCGGATGTCGAGACGTGAAGTGGTCGTCCGGTGAGACGGGTAGCAGTTACCCCAGTTCGGGTAGCGGGAGCGGCTTTGATCGCGGTTGCGTTGGCGATGGCCTTTTCGGCGATCGTGGCGTTGGTAGACGGTGGCGGAGGCTCAGAAGGTCTGTTCTGGTCATCCATCATCACGGTGTCTGTGGGTGCCGGGCTGTTTTTCGGATCGAACGTGTCACCTTCCGCTGATTCTGCTCTCGCCTTTGCTTCGGTCGCATGGAGTTGGGTGGCAGTTTCGTTAGCGGGTGCCTTGCCCTTCTTGCTGACGGGGGTCATTCCCTGGATTCGATTTGATGATGCCCTGTTCGAGTCTGTCTCCGGGTTTACGTGTACGGGGTCGACGATCCTGTCTAATTTCGATTCGATTCCACGAGGCGTGCTCTTCTTTCGCAGCATGATCCAATGGTTTGGAGGTATGGGCCTCATCGTGTTAGCGGTGGCGATCCTCCCGGCCCTAGGAATTGGGGGGCTTGATTTGATAGCTAGTGAAGCCCCCGGCCCAACCGCTGATCGACTTTCGCTGCGCGTGAGAGATACAGCGCGACGCCTGTGGCTGCTGTATGGAGGCGTCACTTTATTGATAGCGGCGGCGCTTTTAGTAGTGGGGATGTCAATTTTCGATGCTGTAACTCATGCGTTCACTACGGTCGCAACGGGCGGCTACTCACCATACGGAGAGTCCATTGCCCACTTCGATTCTTTTGCGGTTGAAACTGTACTGATCGTCGGCATGCTCTATTGCGGAGCGAATTTCTCCACTCATTGGCACGCCGTGACCGGGGGACTTGGGGCCTACCGCCGGGTGTCTGAAATTCGCTGGTACTTGTGGCTGATCTTGTCTGCCTTCGGCCTGCTGGTTTGGGTGAACACTGGGGAGTTGGAATGGTTGCAAAATCTTAGAGAATCGCTCTTCTATGCGGTTTCTCTCGGTACCAGCACGGGCTTCGGCACCTCGAA
>DGLO01000096.1:0-6867 GCA_002388005.1 Candidatus Neomicrothrix sp. UBA4542 | reverse complement strand
GGTTCGACCGCTGGAGGCATGAAGGTGCTCCGATTACAGGTCGTGTTTCGATACGCGTTCAGAGAGTTAGTCCGAGCGCGACATCCGAAAGCCGTGGTTCCGATTCGTCTGGGCCGTACGACCATCGAAGAACAGATCGCGGCAAAGGTAGTGGGCTTCGTTCTGCTCTATTTGGGTTTAATAGTGGCAGGGGGAGTAGTTCTCACTGGACTCGGGGTCGACCCGGTTACAGGTTTCAGTGGGGCCATATCTGCCCTAGGGAATGCCGGACCCGCCCTCGGCGATGCCGGTCCAACCAACAATTTCCTCGTTTTTCCAAGAGCAGGCAGAGCGGCTCTCATGGCGCTGATGTTTTTTGGTCGACTCGAAGTATTCCCCACGATGCTGATGCTTGTTGCGTCCACTAGAGGAATAGCGCAGGTTCGTCGACGCAGGCGCCTTACCCGCTCAAACTTCGGTTAATGACTACTCGCTGCTTACGACAGGTGAGAGAGCGGAGTAGTCGCCGATAGTTAGCGGTGCGGGAAGTCGGCCTTCGGGGACTTCTTCGATCATCCCTTCACCATCAGGCAGCTGAACTGGCTCTCCCTCCAAGAAGAAGATCACTCCCTGGGTGTCGTTGACTAGTGCCGACGCTGTAAATACCAGTTGTGCGGAAGCGCGAATTCGTTGAGCACCTTCGATTTCGAAAAATGTTTGGTTGAGGTGAATCGAGATCGTGTTGTTTCTCATTAGAGCGACGTCAACTACCTCAGTGCCAGCAGGTATCGCCGACACAAATCCCCGTTCCGCTTCGGCCTCTGTTGGACCCTCGAGCAGGTTATTCAATGGTGCATCGAGAAACACCGGCGGAGGTAGGGGCCTTTGGATCTCAGCTAATGCATCATCTCGCAGAAAATAGACCGGATGGAGGGTTGCGTTCGGGACTAGGCCGACCTGGCCGCTCTCCCCAGCATCTGAAGGGAATACGTCTTTAGGGACCGAAAGAGTGGTCGGCTGGCTGTCAGAACTGAGCCCACAGCTTGGGAGAGTTATCAAGACCGTCGTCAGGATCGCGAAAGCGACGCGAAATCGGTGTGTAGTCATCGTCGACCTGCCCTAGGAAGCGTGATGATGAAACGAGCTCCGGGTCCTCCATCAGCTTTGCCCTCAACGCGTGCGCTACCGCCGTGTCGGCGTGTGTGTTCGTCTACTAGAGCCAAACCAAGTCCAGCGCCATCGCCCGCACCTCTCTTACGTGCGGCCGCACCGCGAGTAAATCTTTCAAAGATTAGCGAACGCTCCGAGGGAGCCACCCCTGGTCCCGAATCTTCGATTGTGATTTCAATGTTCCCTCCATTAGGAGTGACAGTTACCCGGGTCGCACCACCCCCGTACTTCTCGGCATTGCGTAGCAAGTTGTCCAACACTTGAGCTAATCGTCGTTTGTCGCCCATTACCAACGCACCACGAGCAGTGCCAATTACTTCGACCGAAGCATCACCTTCGGTGAGTCCCAAGCTGGCTTTCACCAACTCTTCAATGTTGACAAGGTCGTTTTCCATGGGACCTGAATCTGATCTGGAAAGATCAAGAAGATCCTGCACGAGTTGCTCGAATCGAACTACTTCATCGTTCAAGAGTTCCAGAGCTTGCTTTGTCCGATCGGAAAGTTCTTCTCGGCGATGTCGGATGACTTCAATTGATGTTCGAAGGGTCATCAACGGAGAACGAAGCTCATGGCTGACGTCGGAAGCGAAACGAGCATCGCGAGTAATTCGACTCTCCATGGCAGCTGCCATTTCATTGAAGGAATTGACCAGAGCCGCTAGATCTGGATCTCGCACTTCCTCGAGTCGAGTGTCGAACCGGCCATGAGCGATAGAGGTCGCGGCTTCAGAAATATCGGTGAGAGGCCTTAGAAGCCCGCCGCTCGCCCACAGCCCTATCCCAACCCCCACCAGAACCGTAAGCGCGCCGCCCACTAGCAAGATTAAGGCCAGGCTCTCTAAGGTGTTCTCGACCTCTACCAACGGGACTAATTCGAAATAGGCGACTTCGTCCAGGGTTGACGCGGCTCCGGGTTGAAGCTGAAGACCAAACGCAAGTACCGGTTGATCGTCGAGCCGGTATCTCATTGTGAGCGCATTGCTTGTCTGGATGACTGCCGTCACCAACTCCGAGGGCAAGTCATTTGGCGTCAGCGAAAGCGATGTCCACGTTTCGTCACCGGTGCGAATGATGGATCTGCTGCCGCTTAGGCTTGGCAATGACTCGAGTAGCCGAGTGAGATCAGGGTCTTCGGCTCGCAATGAGCTTTGTACTTGGCGGGCGTTCGCGAAGAACTGACGTTCGGAGGACTCTTCGCGTTGTTGAAGCATTGATTGTCGAGACAAGCCGTAAGTGATGACGACGAGCACTAAAGCGGCTACCGCCGCACCGAGAGTAAATGCTCCGATTACGCGGGCGCGCAACGGCAGACGGCGCCACGATAGGCCGCCGTATTTCACAACTACGCTTGCAGTTTGTAGCCCATGCCACGCACGGTTACTACATGACGCGGGTGAGCAGGGTCGGTCTCGATCTTGGTTCGTAGTCGACGGACGTGCACGTCCACCAATCGACCGTCACCGAAGTAGTCGTAACCCCACACCTGTTCCAGCAAGTGTTCTCGGCTGAGTACCTTTCCCAAATGGTCGGACAGCTCACACAGCAGATGAAATTCGGTCTTGGTGAGATGAATTTCATTGTCACTTTTCCTGACTATTCCTTCGTCGGGAATGATGTCGAGATCACCAATGCTTCTCGGTGCGGCAGTCGTGTCCTCGGATCTGACGCGTCGCAAAAGGGCACGAATGCGAGCCGACAATTCTTTAGGAGCGATGGGCTTTGTTACATAGTCATCAGCTCCGGCTTCTAGACCCGCTACTACGTCGTGAGTGTCGTCTCGTGCAGTGACCATGATTATCGGAACGTCGCTGCTTCGTCTAAGAGACCGGCAAACTTCAAAGCCATCCATGCCTGGTAGACCGATATCCACTAGTACGACGTCGGGGACAGTGGAGTTGAAGTATTCCAGAGCGTGTTCTCCGGTCTCTGCTTCTAGGACGCTCCAGCCCTCATCTTCAAGTGCGAACCGCACGGCAGTACGAATTCGTTGGTCGTCCTCAATCGTTAGGATTCGAATACTCACATCCTAAATAGTGGCCGATGGCGGAGGGTCTTTGTGGTCAGTAACGATTTCTGCTTGATTTACGGTCTCGCAGAGTTGTTGCCAAAGCAGCGGACCCGAAGCCAGTACCCGCTTTTGAAGAGGTTCGTAGACAGCGACGCCACCTGCTGCTCTTATGATGGCGAGACCCGCTGCGACGTCCCACCACTGCACCCCAGTCTCATAAAAGGCATCCAGACGCCCGCTCGCTACTAGGCAAAGATCGATAGCGCACGAACCCGTTCGTCGAATGTCTCGCACCTGCGGAAGTAACTTCGTTAGAACTAAAGCCTGCTGGCCACGGGTCGAGGACTCGTACGCGAAACCGGTCCCTAGCAACGCTGTTGACAGATCCGTGCATGAAGTCACGCCAATACTCTGTCCGTTGCTTGTCGCTGTGGAGTCGATTCGCGCCCTATACATCTTGTCACGAGACGTGTCGTACACAACTCCGATGATAGGTAGACCGTCTAGTTCTATAGCGATTGACACTGAGTAGTTGGGAAAGCCATACAGATAATTGACGGTGCCATCGAGCGGATCAATAACCCACTGCAAACCAGAACTACCTACTATGAGAGTTTCTTCTTCGCCAAGTATCCCGTCGTCAGGGCGAGCCCTCCTGATTCCGGCGGTGATCACCCGCTCGGCATCATGATCGACTTGACTTACAAGATCCGTAGCGGTCGATTTGGGATTCACCTCACCGGTTTGTCGCTGACGGTGAACTTCGGCGGCCTGTCGTGAAAGGTCGACGGCGAGGTCAAGGAGCCTTTGGAGTTCAGCAGATGCGGGAAGTGAGTCGTTCAACGTCTGCGTGCCTTTAACGAGGCAACGTCTGCCCATTCCGACATCGCCCGAAGCACCAGTACAGATACAACCGCGACGCCCAGGGCAGCTAATGCTGATCCGGTGGCTGCCGCGACGAAGATCCATACGGACCGACTTTCGCTCCATTGGAGGCTGCCTACAGCGAATCCCATTAGACCCCCGCAAACACTTGCGACCATTACCGCCGAAAATGCAAGGACTCGTGCCATAACCGACGGCAAAGCCGTGGGCGCATGAGCGTCGTTGCTGGTTGAACCCAGTCTCGAACAAGGCTCTAGGGGGTCGACCACCCAAGCATCGTATTCGGATGTCGCGGTCAAGTAGACACGGATGGCAAACTGCTGAGGTGCGGAACTGGGCTGTAGGTGGTGGGATTGTTTTTGATGCAGATCGAGTTCTAATGGTTCACAACCAGCGACGTCGGGGACGTACCGATTGGAGTACCCCTGGAGGGGTTATCGATGAGGGCGAAACCGTACTGGAAGGACTCACGCGAGAGGTCAAAGAAGAGACAGGGCTCGTGGTCGATGACTGGACTGGTCCGGTCTACAGAGTCTCTGTCGAAGCCCACGATATGAATTGGCTATTGCGTGTGGAAGTTCACTTGGCGTCTGACTACGCAGGAGAAATCAACATCGACGATCCCGACGGAATTGTTACTGCGGCTGAATGGATTCCCAAGAATCAACTGACGCAACTGCTGGCCGGCCAACAACTATGGCTAAGAGAACCATTACTCGAGTATCTGCACGGCGAAGTAGAAGAAGGTTACGAATACAGGTACCGAATCGACGGCGTTGACTTGGATGATCTCCGGGTGCGGCGGCTCTAATTTGCAAGGATCACTCTGTTCTACATGACTCTCGATCATCTTGGTTAGCTGGGTTTATGGATGACCTGCCGATCCTTCACGTCGATATGGATGCCTTCTACGTCGAAGTGGAACGCCAAAACGACCCGAGTCTTATCGGCAAGCCAGTCGTGGTCGGCGGCGAATCCGACCGCGGAGTCGTTGCCTCCGCGAGCTATGAGGCTCGTTCGAAGGGCGTCCGATCAGCCATGTCTAGCGTGTTGGCCAAAAAGCTCTGTCCAGAAGCTGTATTTGTGCGCTCAAACTTTGGTCGATATCGAGAGATTTCAAGACAAGTCCACGAAATCTTTTACACCATCACGCCTCATATTGAACCAATTGCGTTGGACGAGGCGTTCCTTGATATCAGTGGTGCACACAAGCTTTTCGGTAGTTCCGAGACGATCGCCTGGCAGCTCCGAAACGACGTCTATCTGGGGGTGGGTCTGGACTGTTCGGTTGGAGTCGCTCGGTCGAAGCTGTTGGCCAAGCTTGCTTCCGTAGCGGCAAAACCGATACCTGCCCCATCGGGAGTCCAGCCGGGTCGAGGTGTTTTCGTGGTGCCCCTCGAGAGAGAAACAGCGTTCTTGCAGGCCCACCCCGTTGAAGCCCTTTGGGGAGTTGGTTCTGTGACCTTAGCTAGGTTAAGCGCGTTGGGTATTTCCACGGTTGGAGAATTGGCGTCGGTTTCAGAGACATTATTAGTGGAAGCCCTTGGAGCATCCCACGGAGCGCACTTAGCTGAACTCAGTCGAGGGATCGATCGCAGGCGGGTTCACACGGAAAGAGAAATAAAGTCGATAAGTCACGAAGAGACATTCGCTCAAGATGTATTTGAGCGAAGCCACTTGGTCAGCGAGATCGTCCGACTCTCCGATGCTGTCTCAACTCGTGCCAGGCGAAAAGGATTAGCAGGTCGAACTATCCACCTGAAAATTAGACGTCCCGACATGCGATATCTCACGAGATCAACGACGCTAGATGAGTCCGCCGACACCCTCTCGGTTATCTCAGAAACGGCTATCGAAATGCTAGATCACCTCGATCTCGCGGAAGGGGTCCGATTGTTGGGAGTGGGTTTGAGTCGCCTTGGTCCGCCGGGCCCGCGGCAACTCACCCTTCTGAGTGAACAATTATCTGACCCAGCGTGGGGGCAGCTTTCTAAAGCCATCGACCGTATTAGAGAGCGATACGGCCAATCTGCGATTGGCCCCGGACTCCCCGCAAATGATGAGCAAATACAACCGCATTGATGGCACTGATGTCGATCTGGAGCGGCGGTGGTTCTAGACTGGAAGAACCAACGAACGGAAGACCTTGTGCCGCTCTCTGACGACGAACAGCAGATCCTTCATCAGATAGAGAAGGAGTTCTATGACTCTGACCCAGAGTTCGCGCGCGAAGTCGGTGAGACGACTCTCTATCGTCATGCACTCCGCAACATTAAGTGGGCAGTCATTGTCGGAGTAATCGGTCTAGTGGGTGTCGTCGCCGCGCTGCAGGTCCATTTTGGGTTGGCTTTTGTGGCGTTTTTGGCGATGTTCATGTGTGCCGTAGTGATTGAACGAAATCTGCGGAAAATGGGCAAAGCGGGTTTCCAAAAGGTCACCGGCCAAGTTCGGAGCGGTCAAATCAGAGCCAACATGGGTGGACTGTCCGAACGAATGCGTAATCGCATGCGACGGGATGACCTCTGACTCACGGTGTTCGTCCCAATATCGCTCTCGCAATCGATATCGGGGGTACGAAGCTTGCTGCGGGCGTAGTAACCGATGAGGGCCAAGTTCTAATTGCGAAGCGGGTCCCCACCCCTCAAACGTCGCGAAGCGAGACCTTGTTCTCCTCGTTGCTGGCCTTGGTGGCGGAGGTTCTTGACGGCGATAAGGAAGTCGCTGTATGCGGAGTTGGTTGCGGGGGTCCGATGACCCTTGACGGAAAACAAGTATCTCCGCTGAACATTCCTGCATGGCGAGGATTTCCTCTTCGGGACCGTCTT
>DGLO01000006.1 GCA_002388005.1 Candidatus Neomicrothrix sp. UBA4542 | reverse complement strand
CAGTTCCTCGAATGCGTACCGGATTGCCTCGGCACCGGCCTCCGTGGCGTAGCCCCGCCCCCAGTGGTCGGGGTGGAGCGTCCAGCCGACCTCCACGCCCGGCCAGTCCGGACGCTCGGGACGGTGGAGGCCTGCCCGACCCAGGAAGACTCCCGTGGACCGCTCCTCCAGCGCCCACTGTCCCGTTCCCCGGAGCACCCACTGGCCCATGAACCAGGCCATCTGCTGCCAGGCGTCGCTCCGGTCCAGGCTCTCCGAGAGGTGCAGCGAGCGTCGCACCTCCGGGCTGTCCAGCACAGCAAAGTAGTCGTCGACGTCGTCATCTCGGAATGGGCGCATGACTAGGCGGTCGGTCTCGAGCGTCGGGCAGACGATCATGCGTTCAGTTTGCCTCAAGGTCGACACCACCGCCATCGACACCACCGGCTGGCCCTGCTGTCAGCGAATAGCGCTTAGAGGTTGAGTCAAATTGGTGTTGTGCTCAGGTAAAGAGAAACTGTGTGATGCCTGGGGCGATACCTGCTATTCATGTTCTTTATGAGTAGCGATGATTACGACATTGAGTTCTTTTGGGATCCCATTTGTCCCTTTGCCTGGGTTACTTCTCGCTGGGTTGAAAAGGTGGCTGAACAAACTAATTATTCAGTCGACTGGCGGTTTATTTCGCTGAGAATTCTCAACAAAGACAAAGATTATGAAACAGATTTTCCTGCGGGCTATGAACAAGGGCACACCGCGGGGCTCAGGTTTTTGAGAGCAGCGGCGAAGGTTCGCGAGGAATGCGGGCGTGATGCTATGGCTGCTTTGTACTCAGCGTTCGGCACCCACTATTGGGAACTGGACCAACAGCCGGGCTTAAGGAAGCAGCTAGGAACTGTTGAACATACCGAACGATGTCTCGCCACTGCTGGGCTGCCAACCCAGTACGCGTCTGCAGTTGATGATCAACTTTGGGACAGCGTTATTGAAACCGAAACCGAGCTCGCTCTTTCGCGAACTGGTCGCGATGTCGGTACGCCGATCATCTCGTTTCAACCTCCAGATGGTTTATCTTTTTTCGGGCCGGTCATTTCCCGGGTACCAAGTGACGAACAGGCAGTGCCTTTGTGGAATGCCGTGATCGAACTGGCAAGCTTCCCAGGGTTCGCTGAGATGAAACGCTCACTGCGCGAGTCACCTCAAATCAACGTTCTCGGCACTCTCGAATCCGCTCCGCTGATGGAAGACTGGGAAGCGGGTTCACGCAAGGATCACAAACCCAGTTAACGCCCAGTGAACTTCGGTTCGCGTTTTTCTTTGAAGGCTAAGAGGCCTTCTTGGAAGTCTTCTGATGCAAGCGCTTTGGCCTGACCCCAACTTTCTAAAAGGGCCGCTTCGAAACTGTCTCCTTGCATTCCCTTAAACACCGCTTGCTTTGTCATCGCGTGATGAGCGGTCGGACCGGCAGCTAAACGATGCGCAAGTTCCATGGTCCGAGATAGCACTTCGTCTGGCTCAACGACGTGATTAATCATGCCCGAGCGAAGCGCAACGCTGACCGGAATTTCTTCAGCTTCATACAGCCACTCGAGGGCCCGGCTATAACCGACGAGACGAGGAAGAGTCCATGTGATCAGGTCATCAGGGTGGATCGCCCTTTTCATCCAGATGGGTAAGAGACGTGCTTCAGATGAGCAAATCCTGATGTCGAACAGTAACGACAGACCTAGTCCCCCACCCGCAGCTAACCCGTTAAGGGCGCAAATTGTGGGTTTGGGCATTTCCAGAAGATCGGTACACCAACCGAACATCGGTTCATGGGTTCGAATCGGCCAACCTCTTCGATCTTCTGCCGTAAGGTCAGCTCCAGAGCAAAACGCCCGCCCCGCTCCGGTCATCACAAACACGCGGGCTTCATCGTCGGAAGAAACCTCACCCAACAGACGGTGAATGTCTTGTCGCATCTGACCATCAAAGGCGTTAAGTCTGTCGGGGCGATTCAAAGTGCAGACAACAACACCATCATCGTGAACTTCCACCTCAACCCCGGTGTAGCCGTCGTATCGAGTCATAGTTCCAAGCGTAGGGTGTGATCATGGCTGACACTGTTGGAGAACTGTATGGAGCCGGTGCACGTCGTCTGCAAGACCACTTCGATGCTCGCCGTCTCGCCGATCGCTTGACCGAAATAACGGTAAGCGAATCTATCGATGATCGAACTGCCGCCTACATTGAGAGGGCTACCTATTTTTTCTTGGCGACCGTTGACGCAACCGGATTTCCAGACGTTTCCTACAAGGGTGGCCGACCCGGCTTCGTCAAAGTCGTTGACGAACACACGCTGCGGTTTCCCTCCTATGACGGCAACGGGATGTTTCGGTCACTCGGCAACATCAATGAAACCAACAAGGTGGCTTTGCTATTCATCCGACAAACCAGCAAGGCCAACCGCATTCGCATACACGGGACAGCGAAGGTTCTCCTTGACCCGTCCGACATTGCTGATTTTGAGGGAGCTGAAGCGGTGATAGAAATCGCGGTTGGCAGAATCTTTCCCAACTGCCCGCGTTACATTCACGACCTGGAATCGGGGACCCTCTCAGAGTTCGCTCCTGGCGGCCCAACCCCACCACCGCAACCAGAGTGGAAAAACTGGGACGAATTCGTTGATGTGCTCCCCCAAGAGCAGCGTCCATGAAGGTGTACACCACATTTCCCCAAGCCGATCTTCGTGATGTTGCTGAGGCTGTCCACCAGATCGAAGCAGACGGATATGACGGAATCGTCGCTCTCGAAAACAGGCACGACCCGTTTATGTCTCTTGCCGTCGCGGCGGTGAACTCCGAGCATCTTGAACTTGCTACAGGTGTAGCCATCGCGTTTCCGCGAAGTCCCATGATCGCGGCCAACATCGGTTGGGATCTCCAACAGGCAAGCACAGGCCGTTTCGAACTAGGGCTCGGTAGCCAAGTGCGCGGTCACAACGAGAGAAGATTTAGCGTGCCCTGGTCCGCTCCGGCTCCACGCATGCAGGAATATGTGCAAGCGGTGAGGGCGATCTGGCATACGTGGCAGACAGGAGAAGAACTCAACTATGAAGGCGACTTTTATCGCTTCAATTTGATGACTCCTAACTTCACCCCAGAGCCTCTCTCGGTCCCGACGCCGCGAATCTCCATGGCCGCTGTTGGACCCGCGATGCTCCGGGCCGCCGGCCGAGTCTGTGATGGCGTCCGGCTTCACGCTTTCTGCACCCGCGAATACCTCGAAGCGGCTGTTCTACCGCAGTTAATGGTGGGCTTATCTCAAGCGGGTAAGCCTCGAGAAAAGTTTCAAATAACCGGCGGCGGGTTTGTTTGCACTGGCCCAGACGACGAGACGGTAATGGAAATGATGGATTGGGTTCGTTACCGCATCGGCTTTTATGGGAGCACCAAGGCATATTGGCCGGTTTTTGAACAACACGACCTGCTTGACCTGGGGGAAGAACTCAATTACCTCTCAAAAAATGATGGTTGGGGGGAAATGGCGTCTCGAATCAGCGATGACGTGGTCAGGCAGTTTGCGGCTGTGGGAAGGCACGACGAAATCGTTGCAGCTATCGAAGACAGATTCGGAGGTTTGACTGACGCTATTGGAGCTAGCGCATCTCCCGAAATTCCTGCTGATTTGCCGCGAGAAGTCATTCAAGACATCCAGAGCATCCCGACGCAATATCAAACTCCACCAGTGTCAGCTGTTTAGTTATTTCCCGATGGCGGCGTAGGTGGCGGCTATCAGGTTGAATGCTCGGGTGTCACCCACCAAACCTGCAGCCATTTTGTTCATGGCATAAGAAATAGTGATTTTTTCATCGAGGTCCATGACGCCCATGGATCCGCCCCATCCGAACCAGTAAAGGGTGCGATCGCTTGGCGTCAGCGGGATCCGTTCATGGTTGATACCGAAACCGGTTCCATATGGCACATTCAGTCCCAGCACTAGGTCTCGGTCAAAGGTTTGACGATCTAAAGCGGCCTCTATGGTTTCTGGATTCATCAATGTGATTCCGTCCACGGTTCCACCGCAGGCGATCGCTGAGTGCACCCGTGAAATTGATCGAGCGTTACCAATACCTCCGCCTGCCGGAATTTCGGCGCTCCGCCATTCATCAGTCTCGGTTTCGGTGCCGTCTAAGCGGCAGCTACGAAAGGTTCTCAAAGCTACTGAGTCGGGTTGGCCTTCAACTATTTGATCTATTCCCTCTTTCGGAACGTCGAGTTGAGCGACGCGATGTCCCTCAGATAACGGCAATCCGATGTGGAAATCGGCATTGAGAGGCGCTGTTACCTCGTCTCGGAAGAACGTGCCTAGAGTACGTCCATCGACGCGGCGCAATAGTTCCGCTTGAAGCGTTCCTTGAGTTATCGCGTGGTACCCCGGAGCTGTTCCGGGCTCCCACCAGGGTTGCATCCCCGCCAGAAGGTCAGCCATAAGATCGTGGTCGTAAAGTTCTTCGACGGTTACCGGCCTCGGGAATCCTGAACAACCAGTTTGGTGGGTCATCACGTGACGCACGAGAACAGAGTCTTTCCCGTTGGCGGCGAATTCCGGCCAATAGTCGGCAACAGGCGCTTCGAAATCAATTAACCCTCTGTCTGCGAGCATGAGCATACAAATGGACGCCATGGTCTTCGTCGTTGAGTAGACGTTGACGATGGTGTCCTCCTCCCAAAGATCACCACTCTTGTTGCGTTCGCCCGCCCACAGGTCAACTACGTATTGACCTTCAACTGTGACCGCTGCACTTGCGCCGAGTTCTTCGTCAGCCAAAAAGTTTGCTTCGAACGCGTCCCGAACCACAGAGAAGCGTTCGTCGAAGTGACCGCTGATTTCCATTGCCGTTCCTTCTATTTTGCGAGCTTGTCGAAGCGATTGGAGATGACACCCCACCTAGTGCCACCAAAAGGCAACTCTATCTCCCCTGCCAGGTGGGCTTTTGGCCAGATTTGGCGGCGGCACGAAACGCTTTCGCGTCTTCGGTGGCCCCTGCCACCTTGCGCATTGTTTCACCGAAGCGAATTGCTTCAACGAAACCCATTTCTTGGCCCCGACGAGCAATTTCTTTCGTTGCGCGCACCGCAAGTGGTGCCGAGTTGTTAATCAATCTCTCCGCGAGATCGGTGGCTTCTGCCATCAACTCGTCGTGGGGCACCACCTTCATCACCAATCCCATTTCTTTGGCCCGTTGTGCATCAACCCGGTCGCCAAGGAGTAGTAACTCCATAGCGTTTTGCCAACCGACACGCTTTGGCATTCGCACTGCCCCTTGAACGGTAGGTACCCCTAGTTGCACCTCGGGAAATCCGAATTCGGCGCGGTCGGAGGCTATGACGAAATCGCAGCTTGCCACCATGGTCAAACCGAACCCGATGGCATAACCATTGACAGCCGCGATGACCGGTTTGAAGATCTCCTTGCCGGACTCAAGGGAAGTGAAGCTCGGAACTTCCCAAAACGAATGATCATCGTTGCCAACAGAACTCCCCGGATCCTTGAGATCCGCACCCGCACAAAACGCTTTACCGTTGCCAGTAACTATTGCTACCCAGGCTGCGTCATCAGTGCGTAACGTCTCCCAGGCAGCGTTGAGGTCTTTGCGTAACTGGCCGTTCACCGCGTTGAGCGCTTCAGGCCGGTTGTATGTAATCACCGCTACTCGCCCAGTGCGTTCGTAAGTAACTGTCGGGTCTGCGCTCATACTGAATGATCTCACGTTGGGCTGCGGTCGCATAATGCGAAACTCAAGAAAGCCGGTAGGCCTCCACGGTGGGTTTCAAAGGACGCGCATACCAAAGTGGGCGACGAAGACCATGAGGTCCCGGTCCCGGTCGGGTCTTAGCAAGCCACTCCAGATACGCCTCGCGTGATTTGGCTGTGTCAACAACCACATCACCGTAGGAGTCACCTTCCTCAGCCGGTGTCACCTGAACTCTTTGATGCCAACATTGCATTCCCGATATGGGATCTGGTTGAACGGCAAAGGTGAGGTTCTGGTGGACTCCGGTATCGCTCCACCAGATTCGCTCACTGTCAGGGTCCGCAGAGGAATAGGACCCCATGCCGTCACGGCGGCTGAGTTTCCAGTTAGTGCCATCATGTTCGATGTCTGCTTGACCGTTGCCCCATGACCTTCCTTGCTCTTGTCCGGTACGCCAACGTCCCATGTGATGTGAGGCGGCAACAACTCCAGGGCGTATGCCTTCGGTCCGCCATGCCTGAATGACAAAATGACCAATGCGTGTCGTGATGCGTACTAACTGATTTTCCCCGATATTTAACTTTTCGGCATCCTCGGGGTGAATCCATAGGGGGTGACGGTGACTGAGTTCGTTCAACCATTTCGAATTAGCGGATCGAGTGTGAATGAGTGTCGGGATTCGAAAGGTCGGCAAGAGAATTCGCTCTTGACCGTCAAGATCAAGGTCCTCCCAATGAACGTGACTCGGGATCCAGGTCGGGGTTGCATATTCGGGCCAACCCCAATCAGCCAACGTCGTGGAGTACAGCTCTAGCTTTTTCGACGGTGTCGGAAATCCTTCCTTGATTTCTCCGTCGATTTCCACGGCCGGTGAACCATCGCCTAAAGGCGCCAGTGCTGTGTGAGTAAACGCTTCTTCGGAGCCATCGAACAGCCCAGCTGTCCTCGGCTTTCTAAATACGCCGCTCTCGTCAAGGACACAGTCTTGTACCGACGCTGGATCAACCAAACGTTCGTGGGGCAGATAGGGGTCGGTAGGAACCGCGAACGCGCCTCTGTCACGCATGAACTCCAGAGGCGTCTGACTCGCGGCAGCAGCAGCTTCAGCGAGTCCGGGCACCTCTTCGGCGAAGATCAGTCCGTAGTACTCGTCTACGGTCATCGGCTGCCCTGGCTCTGCGCGACTTTCGAAATGCTCCCTCACTCCAAGTTGACCGTCGGGGTCTATGCGCCAAGAGAGATCGATCCAAAACTCGTTTTCTTCCCATACTTCACCGGGATTGAACTCGTGGGTCCGAGAGTCTTTGTCGAGTGACTTACCTTCAAGTTCTGCAAAGCGGCGTATGACAGGCTGCCGAAAACCGATCCAACGTCCGGCGTGAGTCTCAAACGACGCGAGATCGTGACGCTCAGAACCGACGCCCATAGGCAACACGTAGTCAGCAAATAGGGCTGTTTCAGACCAGGTCGGGGTCAGTGCGACATGGCATTCCACCTTAGAAGGATCAAGGAGTGCTTCCATCCAGCTAAAGCCATCTGGATTCGTCCAAACAGGGTTGTATACCCGAGTGAAGTAGGTATCTAGCTTGCCGCGCCTCTCGTTTAAGAAATGAGGCAGGAGGATTGACATCTCGTGGTAGCTCAGTGGGTATTCCCGGGGCCACGACATCTCATTCCAGTGTTCGATTTTTTGAGCTCCTAGTGGGGCATGTGGTTTGAACTTGTTCCATCCGTTTCCACTAGTTCCGCCGACAGTTCCCACAGAGCCGGTGAGCACATTCAAAAAGAACAGGCAACGCGCCGTCTGCCAGCCCCCGAGGTTGCCGGCGCCTGCGGCCCGCCAGTTATGCGACGCGAACTTTGTTGGGTGAGCGCCGATTATGGATGCGATCTCGCGTATTTGCGCCGCTGGCACTCCGCTGACTTCTTCGGCCTTTTCGGGCGTATATTCCACATATTCGTCGAGTAGAGCCTGTTCCAATAATTCGAACTTGACGTCAAGGTCGGGTCGGGTTCTAGCGAGGTACGTTTCCCAGTTAGTCCACCTGCGCACAAAATCGGATTGCCACGTTCCGTTCTCCAACAAAAGCCGGGCGAGGGCCAAAAGTAAGAACGGTTCTGTTCCTGGCCAAGCAGGCAGCCAATGATCGGCTTTGGAACCTGTGTTGGAGAGGCGCGGATCCACACAGATGACAGTCGCCCCCTTTTCCTGCGCTTCAATGATGCGCTGCGCATGCGGATTGAAGTAATGGCCTGCCTCAAGATGTGCCGAAATCAGAAAAATGACTTCAGCGTTGGCAAAGTCGGAGGACGGCCGATCGTGACCCATCCATGATTGGTAACCGATCCGTGCATTGGAGGAACAGATATTGGTGTGACTGTTATGACCGTCTACCCCCCAACCCTGCAGTACTCGTTCGGTGTACCCATCTTCGCCCGGTCGACCAACGTGATACATGATCTCGTCGCGTCGTTCCTCCAGAAGCGCTGTCCGTATGCGGGCGCCAATCTCATCTAGAGCCTGGTCCCAACTGATCCTCTCCCATTCACCACCGCCTCGTGTACCCACTCGCTTCAACGGGAACAGAATGCGCTCTGGGTCGTTTACCTGATTGAGGGTTGCGGGGCCTTTCGCACAATTTCTGCCCCTCGAAGCGGGATGTTCAGGGTTGCCTTCAAACTTGGCGACTTCGCCTGTTTCGCGGTCAACATATGCAACTAATCCGCATGCTGCCTCGCAGTTGAAACAGGTTGTGGGGATGAGCCGATAGCGACGCTCCACTCGACGTGGCCACGCTTTGGCATCGAGTTCGGTCCAGTCGTGCCACTGGTCATGTGGCGGGTAATTCGTTAGACCCGCGTTGGGTCCAGCGTTCTTGTAGAAACTTTCGTCATCCTTATACCGAGAATCACTCACTTCGGACATCAAAGCTCCTAAGACAAGGGAACGGACTGGCCGGCTTGCACATAGCTGTGTTCGTAGGCCCACATACCCGCCAGAACAAAAATCCCAGCAAGAAAAGAAAGCGTTGATGCTTGGGTGTCAAGCATCAAGCTCACTATCAACAAAATGATGGGAGCAACCAACCCTCCAACGATGCCCACCAGAAAATGGTTTCGCTGGTCGCCCTGGGTCATTGAACGCACTGCAGCTGCCACATGTGGCGAATGGTCACCTAAGACTTCAGCAAGGGTCAAGATGCCAGTTGCGGTTAAAGCGCCGATCGTCACCCCACGTACCAGGACCGGTTCTGGCATGCCGACCAACAGATCTGCCACCAGCCAAACAGCACCTCCCGCGGCAACGGCTTGGGCTAACAGCGTGGGGAGCAGTATTCGACTCTGCCACAGGTCTCGGCCCTCGCATTGAGCGAAGAGAAACGCCGTGTAACCGGCGACGCTGGCTGCTACCGCAGCGATCGGCGCCGCCAACACTTCAAGCATTCGCGAGGATTCGATCAAAGAAGCCAGTAGCCAGCCGCCGAGCAATACCGCGTACACACCAAGGATGTATGCGCCTCGCACTAGCCAACTAGAGCGATTCCCTCGGGTCAGCACGAGATAGAACCGGGATGGTTTCTTTAAGTCCGCCACCAACAGGGCTCCGGTGACCAACAAGAAGAAGGTCGCTAGCAGGGCTGGAAGAAACCCAACCTTCGTTGTCTGGTCGACGTGGCCAACCAACACCATGAGAGCAGCAAACAGCATGACGCCGGCTGCGACGGCTTTGGTCACCAGGTAGCTCGAAACCTTGGCCTGCCAGGTAGTTGCGTGGGCCGTCGTATAGGTCGTGCGAGCTACAAGTTCCGATTCTTCAGCGGGTGGTGTCGGGTGTTGAGGGGTGACATCAGCCCAGATCAGCCCGTCGGCTGGAATCGCGGTGCGCAAGGGATCCAGGGAGGCTTCGTGAGCGCCGCGGTAATACACCTTGGGTGCAGTTCCTTGCTCTGGGGACCGGACCGCCAAGTCTTCCCTGTTGAGGATCCGTAACGCATCGTTATCTGCGTCATCGAAATCGATCACTTTGATGGAGTGGGTCGGGCACACCACTACACAGGATGGTTCAAGGCCCACTTCGACTCGGTGGTTGCAGAAGTTGCACTTATTTGCAGTGTTGGTGTCGGGGTTGATGTAAATCGCATCGTATGGGCACGCATTCATGCACCCCTTGCATCCAATGCAGTTGTCATCGTCGAAATCGACTACGCCGTTGGGTGCTCGGAATAGAGCAGACGTCGGGCAGATCTCCATGCAGGGGGCGTCGTCGCATTGGTTGCAACGCATGACTGAGAAATGTCGAGTCGTGTGAGGAAACTCGCCCGTCTCTATGTATTTCACCCAAGTTCGATTTACCCCTAGGGGGACATCGTGTTCGCTCTTGCACGCGACGGTGCACGCATGGCACCCGATACAGGTCTCACTATCAAGGAGAAACCCGAGACGAGTCACCGTTCTCCTCGAATACTCAAGATCGTGCTCACTCCGGCAAATGTATTGCGTTTAGGGAGCAATACGTTGGTAATGAAGCGCGTTCCAAACACAACCCGACGGTACGGTCGGTGTTGTGTCCGCCCCCCAAACAATTCTTGTACGCGTCACCGGCCGTGACCGACCAGGCATTACAAGCGATCTCTTAACTCTTTTGGCCAGCCTCGACGCCGAACTTCAGGACATGGAACAGGTCGTCGTGAGACGCCAATTGACCTTGGGATTAGCAGTCCTTGTTCCTGCAGGAAGAGACCTGGTGAAAGAAGTTCTCCTATTTGGTTGGGAACGTGGTCTTGACATCGATTTTGAAATCGTTGACGCCACCCCGACAAGGCATGCGAAACGTCACGTGATCACCGCTCTTGGTCCTGACCTTTCCCCCGAAGCATTAGCCCGAACAAGTGGGGCTATAGCCGCAAGCGGCGGCAACATAGATCGGATCCATCGACTGTCCCGTTTCCCGGTCTGGAGCTACGAATTTCTTGTGGAGGGCGGGGATCCCAACAAACTGCAGTCGTCACTCATGGATGTCGCTGCGCAAGAGCTGATCGATATCGCGGTGCAACCTCACGGACTGTCACGTCGGTCCAGTCGTCTAGTAGTGCTAGACGTGGATTCCACACTCATCCGAAACGAAGTAATCGACCTCTTAGCCGAAGAAGCAGGCTGTGGTGACGAAGTCGCGTTATTGACGGCCGCTGCAATGCGCGGTGAAGTTGATTATTCAGAAGCACTTGAGCAACGTGTCGCACTGTTGAAGGGGACTTCGGTTGCAGCGATTGACCGAGCTATCGCCAGAATGGTTCTGACGCCCGGAGCTCGAACGTTCATACGAACACTGCGAAGGCTTGGTTATCGAATCGCGATAATCAGCGGCGGCTTTACTCATTTTACTGATCGGCTCGCTGAGCAACTCGGATTGGATCACGCCCACGCGAACCGTCTTGAAATCGTTGACGGAGTAATGACGGGACGAGTTGAAGGAGACATCGTTGATGCCAAAGCAAAGGCCACGCTGCTCGAGGTCATCGCAGACGCTGAAGGGGTGCCGCTAGACCAAACGGTTGCGGTTGGAGACGGAGCAAATGACTTACCCATGCTGCAAAAAGCTGGATTAGGAATTGCGTTCAATGCAAAACCGGTACTTCAAGGAGCGGCAGACACCGCAGTGAACGTGCCGTATCTGGATGCCATTTTGTTCATGCTTGGGGTCACGCGCGAAGAGGTCGAGGCCGCCGATGCTTCTGACGCTCCTAGCGATTCGCACGCTGCCTAGGACCCTCACCGGTCCCTTGTGAGAGGCTGCACCCATGAACAAGTCTGGTACAGCATTGGTGCTGCGTAGCGATAGCGATGGAGTAAGCACCCTTACTCTGAATCGACCCGAGGCTCTAAATGCTTTGAGTCCGTTGCTGTTTGAGGAGCTCCGATCGCACTTAGATGAACTCGCCGGTTCTCCTGACACAGTTGGTGTAGTGGTTTTGAATGGCGAAGGCCGTTCATTCTCAGCCGGAAATGACTTGAAGGCAATCGAGCGAGGTGAACACGCGAGTTCTCCCTATCAACAAGCGGAAACCCTTGATTTGATTGAAGCGATCCCGCAGCCGGTGATCGCTTCGGTCAGCGGTCACTGCTATACGGGTGCGTTGGAATTGGTTCTCGCGTGCGATCTTCTTATTTGCGCCGATGACGCCCGCTTTTGTGACACACACGGCAAATGGGGAATGGTGCCTACGTGGGGTATGACCAGCCGACTGCCCGAGCGGGTTGGTCCTCTTGTCGCGCGGGACATGATGTACAGCGGAAGAGTCGTAGAGGGCCAGGAAGCTGTCGAAATTGGTTTGGCGAACCGTTGTGTCCCAGTAGACGAGTTGCCCGATGCGACAGATGCTTGGGCTGTACTCATGGTCGGGAACTCATGGCACACCTTGCGGGAAGAGAAACGCCAGATGAAACGCCTTGCCGAGTTCGGTCGCGACGAGGGCCTGAAATGGGCTCGGGAAAAAGGTCCGGGGCCTGCGACAGACATGGTTCAACGCATCAAAGAGGGCTTTAATCGCTGATACGGTCGTGCCGACCAATTGTGAGGAGTCAGGGTGGCCGAAGTAACGATCTATCACAACCCCCATTGAGGTTCGTCGAAGAATGCCTTGGCGGTCGCCGAGACGCAAAATGTGGAAGCCGAAGTGGTTCTCTATATGAAGACGCCACCGGATCGAGCGACGTTGGAGCAGATCGTCTCCGTTCTTGAAGATCCGGTTGAAGATCTCGTAAGAAAAGATTCCAAATTTAAAGAGCTTGGGTTGAGCCCCGATGACTACGTCGAAAATCCGCAGGCCGTCATCGACCTTTTGGTGGAACGTAAAGCTCTTATGCAACGGCCGGTACTCGTGAAATCTGATCGAGCCATCATCGGGCGACCTAAGGATCGCATTGCCGAATTCTTAGCGTAGTAGCGCCGGTGTGAAGACCCCCTTCCCGGCTCGACTATCACTATCCCTGCCACACATCCGGTTTAGGATGAGGGTTGCTGCTGAAGCCCAGTGGGAGAGTTCGACCGTCTTGTAGACCTCATTTGGTCGGCGCCGAAGGAGCAACCGCCCCGGGAATCTCTCAGGCCCCCGGACCGCAGGGAAGAAGCAACGCTGGAGAGTGAGGGGCCTTAGGGTCTCTCCACCGAAGGGGAAAACTGCGATTAGCGGCCAATCTCTCAGGTTCCACGACAGCGCGGGGCGTCAGATCAGACGCGGACCGGCGGAACATGACCGAAACTTCTCCACCTGAAAATCCGAACAGTGGGCATCTCCAACAGACCCCGCTTGAACAGTTACATCGCAGGCGCGGAGCCCGCATGGTCGCATTCGCGGGCTTTCAGTTACCACTCAACTTTGACGGGATAATCAGCGAACACACGTCAACAAGAACCTCCGCTGGGCTTTTCGACGTCAGTCACATGGGCATCGTCGAGATACTGCCCCTCAAGGGTCACGATCTTCAAACAGCAGCAGAGAGTTTGGAGAAAATCACCCCAATTTCGGTAACTGATTTACCACGCACGCAGTTGCGCTACGGCGTCTTAACCAACGACGAAGGTGGGGTCGTCGATGATTTGATCGTCAGTCGAAGCGACGCTCACCTTCGTCTTGTATTAAACGCGGCACGAACCGAAGACGACTTGGACTACATAAGAGACACAACTTCTGGCTTTGCGGAGATCGTGGTTCGCAGCGATCTCGCTCAACTAGCACTTCAAGGACCAAAATCTTCTGAGGTGCTGTCCGGGTTCTCCACCGAAATAGCTGACCTCAAATTCATGCAGTGGCAAGAGTTTCAGGTAAACGGCATCAGCTGCGATATCAGCCGTAGCGGCTACACAGGTGAGGACGGCTTCGAACTTATTGTCCCCGCCGAAAGCGTCGAAGGGATCGCTGAACAACTTCTAGAAGATGATCGGGTTGTTCCCTGCGGGATCGGCGCGAGGGATAGCTTGCGCCTAGAAGCCGGTCTATGTCTCTACGGTCACGAGTTGACCACCAGCACAACCCCAATCGAAGCCGGACTTGCCTGGACTATCCAGCAACGCCGCAGACGCGACGCTACGTTCGCTGGTGCGCAAACAATTTTGGATCAGTTGTCTTCGGGACCGCCACGAAAACGGGTAGGAATTTCAGCTCTCACCAAACGCCCAATCCGCGACGGTGCTGAACTTCAATCAACAGAACTCGACTCGGTGGGCATAGTTACCAGCGGCGGCTTCGGCCCCAGTTGCGATCGACCCGTTGCCATGGGGTACGTCGATACCGAATTTGCCGACGCCGGAACTTCGTTGGTCGCTGACGTCCGAGGAAAACAGGTTCCTTGTGAAGTCACCTCACTTCCGTTTATCCCCCACCGATACCAAAGACACTGAGATCTACACATGACCCCTGCCTCGCCAAGCGACTTCGTTCACAGACACCTAGGTCCCCGAGCGTCAGATATTGAGTTGATGCTCTCCGAGCTCGGTTATTCCAACATTCGAGACCTTTGTGATGCCGCCATTCCGGCGTCGATTCGGGGACGCGGTGACCTCGAACTCCCTCCGGCTCTGGATGAACTCCAAGCCATATCTCGGATCCGTGAGCTTGCTGATCTAAATCATCCAGCGAAGTCCCTGATCGGAATGGGTTATCACGGCACCTTCACTCCCGCCGTTGTGGTTCGGCGAATACTAGAAAGTCCAGCTTGGTACACCGCGTACACCCCTTATCAGCCCGAAATAAGTCAGGGACGCCTTGAAGCCTTACTTAATTACCAAACAATGGTCTGCGATCTGACCGGAATGGAGATCGCGAATAGTTCGCTGTTAGACGAGAGTACGGCCGCAGCTGAAGCCATGACGATGGCCCGACGTCTGACTCAAAGCAAAGCCGAGAGTTTTTTCGTCGATGCTGATTGTCACCCACAAACCGTCGACGTTGTTGCCACTCGAGCCCAAGCGCTCGGCGTCGAAATACAAATCGGAGACCCTTGGGAGGATCTCAACCCGGAAACGTGTTACGCGGTGTTACTTCAATATCCGGGGTCTTCGGGAAAGATCGGAGACCTCGAAGACATCGCCGCCAAAATGCATGATTGCCAAGGGTTGGTATGTGTTTCGGCTGATCTTCTAGCTCTCTGCCTAATGACGCCGCCGGGCGAACTCGGCGCGGATTTGGTGGTGGGAACTTCGCAACGTTTTGGAGTTCCTCTTGGTTTCGGCGGTCCGCATGCGGGGTATCTGGCGGCTCTGGAAACTCACAAGCGATCTATGCCTGGTCGCCTCGTGGGCGTTTCAGTTGACAGCCGTGGCCGTTCAGCTACGCGATTGGCTCTACAAACCCGTGAGCAGCACATCCGGCGAGAAAAGGCTACGAGCAACATTTGCACTGCTCAAGTGCTTCTCGCCGTCCTCGCCTCAATGTACGCGGTGTGGCACGGCCCAGATGGGTTAAAGAAAATCGCTCAAACGGTACATGAGCTGACGTCGCTCCTCGCAGAGAATCTCCGAAACTCAGATATCGCGGTGTTGAACGAAACCTTCTTCGACACACTCACTGTGCGAGTTCCCGACAACGCCGACAAGGTTTTAGAACGTGCTCTCGCTGAGGGAATCAACCTGCGCCGGATTGATTCGGACACCGTGGGAGTGTCGTTCGACGAAACCTGTGACTTGGAAGTTGTGACGTCGTTACTACGCGCGTTTGAGTGCAAGAACCAAACGCCTGACATTTCGCAAACTCCGTCAGGGCTACCTCTCAAGAATCAACGCAAATCGAATTTCTTAACCCATCCAGTATTTAATTCCTATCGCTCTGAGACCGAGATGCTCCGATACATCAGACGTCTAGCTGACAAAGACATTGCTCTTGATCGCGGAATGATTCCCCTCGGCAGTTGCACCATGAAATTGAACGCGACTAGCGAAATGGAGCCGATTACCTGGCCCGAATTTTCAGACATTCACCCATTCGCGCCGCTTGACCAAGCAAAGGGATACCTCGCCCTGATCGCGGAGTTGGAGCAATGGCTGCTCGCCTGCACGGGGTACGACGCTATTTCTCTTCAACCCAACGCCGGCTCTCAAGGCGAATTCGCGGGTCTATTAGCAATAAGGCGCTATCACCAAGCGCAGGGTGACCAGGGACGAGATATTTGCCTGATCCCATCCTCAGCCCACGGAACCAATGCAGCTTCAGCGGTCATGGCCGGCCTTAGGGTGGTGGTCGTTGACTGCGACGAGAGCGGAGATGTCGACCTAGCCGATCTTGACGAGAAGGTGAGCAAATACGGGCAAGACATCGCGGCGATGATGGTGACGTATCCCTCTACTCACGGTGTTTTTGAGGAAGGCATCGGGCGAATTTGTGACGTCATTCATGACGTTGGAGGGCAGGTGTACGTCGATGGAGCCAATCTCAACGCATTAGTGGGGTTAGCCCATCCTGGGCATTTCGGTGCTGATGTAAGCCATCTGAACCTCCATAAGACGTTCTGCATACCTCATGGCGGCGGTGGACCCGGTATTGGCCCGGTTGCAGCGAAGAGTCATCTCGCCCCGTTTTTGCCAAACCATCCGGTAGTGCCCGAAGCCGGACCCAAGTCTGGTCCCGGCGCAATTTCTGGCGCTCCGTGGGGATCGGCGGGAATTCTGCCAATCCCGTGGATGTACATCGCGATGATGGGATCGGAGGGTCTCGAACAAGCCACCAGCGTGGCGATTCTCAACGCTAACTACATTGCGTGTCGACTAAGCGATATTTACCCGGTGCTCTATCGAGGTAAGAGCGGACTGGTGGCTCACGAATGCATCCTGGACTTGCGTCCTCTGTCTGATGTTGTCAGTGTCGATGACGTCGCAAAACGGCTTATCGATTATGGGTTTCACGCTCCAACTATGTCGTTCCCTGTCGCCGGCACATTGATGGTGGAACCAACCGAAAGTGAATCGAAAGAAGAAATCGATCGATTCTGCGATGCCATGATCAACATCCGCAACGAAATCTCTCGGATCGAGTCTGGAGAATGGCCAACAGAGAACAACCCGCTCGTTAACGCTCCGCATCCGGCTGAAGATCTCCTCACAACGAAGTGGGAGCATCCATACACACGCGAAGAAGCTGCTTACCCGATGCCGTCAATCCGGCAAGACAAATACTGGCCACCGGTCAGCAGGATCGATGGAGCACACGGAGACCGCAACCTTGTGTGCAGTTGCCCGGAGCCGAAAGCGTACGAGGAACTCTAAGAACACGAAGCTTTAACGAGAACGCCACGACTAGCGTCAGAGTGTGGCTGTAACCGACCCGAAGATTCTAGAAATGCCCGCGGACCCAACCTTGGGCGCCATGCCCTGGTATCGCCACATCGTTGACTGGGCCCGCGCGGAAACATTGGGATTATCAGATGAACAGCTGGATTTTCACGATTCCTCACCTGAGAAAGAGTGGATGTGGTGGTCCTGCAGAAGACAAGTTTCTCATATCGCGTGGGATTCGTTGGTATTCACAAAACGACGCGCAGGCCATTTCTTGTGGCCCGAAGGCGACGTTCCGCAACCAATCGATTGGCGCGAACATCAAATGGGTCCAGAAAACAAATGGGACCGAGTTCTCGATGAAACTCTTTTCTGGGAGCTACCCGAACTGTTCGCTCATCTCCAACTCGGTGTGGGATGGCTTGACCAAGTCGTTCAAGAGCAACCCATCGAGGTCCTGCGGTCTGATTTTCGGACTGTGAGAGGAACAGATTTCTGGAAATATGTGATTGAGACACTCCCGAGGGGCGCCAACTTCTCCGCTGATGATGAACGAGACATCATTTACGATCTCGAAGGGTCGTTGTGGATGGTTTTCTACGAAATGTTGACCCACATCCGAACCATTCAACGGCTCAAGCTTCACCAAGGCTTAGAGGTCGCGGTAGAACTTCCGAGAGTCGGCTATCTGCGCCTCCCGCATTACTGGGGCGACACTGACGACAACGGGCCCGGAATGCAAAGACTATGACGCCGAACATCATCATCGACTGCGACCCCGGACACGACGACGCGATAGCGATCATGATGGCTGGTCAACTCACCAACATCCTCGGAATCACCACGGTCTCAGGCAACGCCCCGTTGAGCCTTACGACCGAAAATGCTTTGATCATGACGGAACTTCTTAATCTCGATGCTGAAGTGCACGCTGGAGCAAGTAGACCGCTGATGGTCGCACCACGCCACGCCGAAGAGGCCCATGGGAGAAGCGGACTAGATGGACCAGATAGGCCCGAGATATCGCGAGAGGTCGCCAGTAACGATGCCGTGGGCTTCATCATCGAAACAATTCGCACCAACGACGACATATGGCTGGTGCCCGTAGGTCCCCTCACCAATATTGCCTTAGCGGTACGGCAGGCACCCGACATCGTTGATCGAGTAGCTGGCGTCTCGATCATGGGTGGAAGCGCTGGCGCCGGTAACGTGACCGCTACAGCAGAATTCAATGTTTGGGCAGACCCGCACGCCGCTTCGATCGTGTTTGACGCGGGTTTCAAGAAGCTTTTGATGGCAGGACTCAACCTCACCCATCAATTCGGAATAGACGAACAACTGATTGCAGACTTAAGAACTTTGGGAAATCGGGCAAGCCTTTTCGCAGCCGATCTCTTCGACTTCTATCTTGCCTCTCACCGAAAACGCACCCATGGCCAACGAGCACCTCTTCACGACCCATGCGCTGTCCTAGCTGTAACACACCCTGAGCTATTCGAGTTCCAGTCGAGAAGCGTCCGAGTTGAAATAGACGGTGCGCACACCCGAGGAATGACGGTGGTGGACGAGCGGGGTTGGGGCGAAGAGCCGTTGAACTGCGAGGTCGAATACGGCGTCGATCGAGATCAAGGAATGAAGATTCTTCTTCAAACGCTCTCTGCATATAGCTAGGCATAAGCCCCTAGCGTCGATGCAGCCATATACCGTGGAACCGTGACAAGTTTGATTCGACTTACCCAGTACAGCCACGGCGCCGGTTGAGCTTGCAAGCTCGGTCCGAGCGACCTGGCGCACGTGCTGCGTCACCTGCCCAAGCCGGACAGCGACGACTTGCTCGTCGGTTCAGAAAATAGTGACGATGCCGCCGTCTGGAGCCGCCCTGACGGTAAAGCTCTGGTCGCGACGGCCGACTTCTTCACACCCATAGTCGACGATCCCATTCTTTGGGGGGAAATCTCAGCGGTAAACGCAGCTAGCGATGTATTCGCAATGGGCGGCACACCGCTCTTCGCTTTAAACCTCGTTGCGTGGCCAAAGGACAAGTTGCCCCTCGAACTACTCTCACTAGTGCTTTCAGGCGGCCAACGAGCTGCCGAAGCTGGCAACTGGGTCGTGGCAGGCGGCCACACCGTTGATGGCCCCGAACCGATGTATGGGATGTCAGTAGTGGGCGAAGTCGATCCCAAAGATCTGTTAACAAACGGTGGTGGTCAGCCAGGGCAGACACTGGTGTTAACAAAACCGATTGGGACCGGACTATTGGCAACCGCAGTAAAGCGATCTACACCCGATGCGATCGAAACTGGAGGTTCGCTCGAAAACATCTACACAACAGGCACTCAGGAGATGACCAGACTCAACGCCGCCGCGGCGGCAGCAGCGAACCGGGTCAACGCAACCGCTGCGACAGATGTCACAGGGTTCGGCTTGCTGGGTCATTTGCACGAACTAACAGCCGCGAGCGGTCTTTCAGCTGTGGTGGAAACCTCAGCAGTTCCTCTGCTCCCCGAGGTGCATCAATTAGTAGAAAGTGGCTTCGTCCCGGGAGGGACTGAAAGAAA
>DGLO01000024.1 GCA_002388005.1 Candidatus Neomicrothrix sp. UBA4542 | reverse complement strand
CAAGAGCGTCCAGACACCCCACCCAACGAAATATTTCAACAGGACCCGCGGGCAGGTTTACTCCTCGCAGATCCAAACGACCCAGATAACCCGATCCGTCTCTTCGCTTCGAAAGGACTGACGGTTGTCAGGATCCCGGCGGTACAACGGTTGGACTTCCTAGAGGCAGAGGAAATTTTGCTCGCCGCTGGCTTCACGGTAGAGCGAATAGAGCAACAGAGCGATGACTACGCTCGCAATATCGTCATCGAGCAAAGCGTGTCGAGTACTGAGGAGCGACCCCAGGGCACCGTCATAACGTTGACAGTCTCGATCGGGCGGGGAGAGGTGCAAATCCCTTCGGTAGAGGGCCAGTCAATTTCTGATGCGCGGGTTACTCTCGCTCGACAAGGTCTCCTTGAGGAAGTGTTGAGGGAGCATTCACTAGATTTTCCGGTGAACACGGTGATTCGTTCAGAGCCCGGATTCGGTTCCGTAACAGAGCGAGGCAGCGTCGTACGTTTGGTTGTGTCGAAGGGTCCAGCGACGGGACAGGTGCCATCGCTTGAGATATTAGGTACCACTGACGCGGACCAGGTGGAGAACGCGCTGAAGAACCTCGGTTACCAAGTGAAACGCGTCGAACAGGCCTTAGGGGCCGGTGATCCGCAGATCGGACAAGTTTTGGGAATGGATCCCTCCCCCGGCACCGATCTATTACTTGGTTCTGAAGTGGTGTTGATCATTGGTTCCGGGGATGCGGCACCAGATCCAAGCCCTAACCCTGGAAGTGGCTTTGTGACGGTCGAACCGAATAACTAAAAGACATTTCTTAACAACCACACAGTGTGAATCTTCAGATTTGATGATGTAGATCGGTGGTTGGTTTATCTCATGCGTCTATCCTCAACCGTCATGACCAGGCCTAAAAAGACCAGCCGGTTGACTCCGAAGGGCACTCGCCCTCAAGGCGAAGTTGTCGAAGAGTCTCTCTCGGGTGATCTCCCCCCAAGCGCGGCGTGGTTTGGTTGGATGATTTTGATCTTTTTGTTGGTGGGTGTGGCGGTCATCTTCTCCAACTACATGAGTTGGCTTCCCGGCAGCCCTTCTAGTTCTTGGATTCTTGGGGGACTTGGTTTCGTCTTACTGGGGATTCTCTCTGCGACCCGGTGGCGCTAGCTACACGCGACCGTTAGCGCGGAAATTACAATCTTGTTCTTTGTCCCCAACTGTGGATAAGTTGTGGAAACCAGGTGCTAGTTAGTCGTTGTCGTGGTCGCGGACAAGTTCCATCTCCTCCATGCAGCACTTGGGACCTTCTGGGGTAGCTGTTGGTGACCGTGTCATTCGGACTTCAGTCCCACAGAGGGTGCACAGATAGGTCAACCTGACTTTTCGGAGTTCCCCAGGGGGTGGGGGCGGCGGAACAGGGCGAGAGAACCCGAGCATGAGTTTAAGCCCGATGCGGTACACCACATAAATGAACAACAAAGAGACTGCGATCGGCACAACCAAATCCACCCTCGATACCGTATCGCTACTGCGCATTGACATTGTCGAGTGGCGTTGTGTCAGGCTTGGGCAGTGGCTCACTTAGACCGTGCGGCTCTGTCCACCAGACTGGTGATGCGCAAATGAGACCTTCGGGAACCGAACCAGGTGATTTCGTCGAATTTGATTTCGACTTGATCGAAGCCGAACGTCGCCAACGACTTCGTGACGCCTTGAACCAAGCACGTCCCACACTTGAGCGCGAGACCGGGGTCCAGCTTCAGCTGTCTAACGACGGCAATGACCTGGTTTTAACCGCCGACGGGAACATACGGTTCCGGGCGTCGCTAGCTCCTGATGGTCGCGTAATCGTGACCGATCTCGGCTCTGGGGATCTTCTCTAGGGTCTAGCCACGAGTCGTCACGCTCGACCGAGCAGCGGAGCGATTGTCTCATCGATTCGAACAGTTGACCGGTTGTGATAGCGGGGATGGTTTCGTGCATCGTCGAGGGAGGCGACTGGGGCAACCTTTTCGTTTTCGACGCTTTCGAGTTCAAACAGCTGCAGTTCTTCGACTTCTAACATGCGTCCGCTGTCAGCTCGTTGGCGTCGCACACGGCCTCGTTTCGAGGTCGGAGCGGTGACTTCGTCGGCCATTACGGTCCAAAGTCGAGGAGTTCCGTCTCGTTCGTCTGAGACAGTCCAGTCTTGAGGAGCTCGAAGGGTTTGGATATGTCGTTGGCAAAGCGACATCGTGTGCCCCGTATCCGCGTGAAGGTCAAACACCCAAACCGACAGGGATGCGCTGTCGTAGGTCAACCCGGCGACGGCAGGCGCTCCGCATGTATCTCGAGAGCATAATGCCATGAACAAGGAACGTAGTCTCAGCTTGTCGGGATAGCGGGGATGGCCAGCAAATCTTCGCCCCACCATCTAATTACATCCTTCGCGGAATATCTGGCTTTGGACGCGAAGGGCCTGCTGTTTGTTTCCTTATTCGAAAATGCTTGACGTCCAGAACATATGTAGGGTGCAGTCATACCCAGGTGAGGGGCCGAACAATCGGCTCCGGAGCAACACACGAAAGGGGTGCCCCGTGGTTGGTGGCGCACTGAAGTCAGCGAGCATGGACGATTTCGATCTTCGTATGTCGGACAAGGTTCGTCCGCTGTATGAGGCAGTAAAGGTCTTTATCCGTGAGGAAGTCGATCCAATTACAGAGGAGTATCACCGCCTCGGTGCAGCTCGATCAGAACGATGGGAATATGGCGAAGGCCAGCTAGAGCTTCTCCAGGGAGCTAAGACCAAGGCCAGAGCGGAAGGTTTATGGAATTTCTTTCTCCCCGACGCAGAAACTGGTGAAGGTCTCACCAACCTCGACTATGCGTACATCGCTAACGAACTGGGTAAGAACCGCCTCGCCTCTGAATGTTTGAATTGCTCCGCACCTGATACCGGCAACATGGAGGTTCTCGAACGTGTTGGCACTGAGACACAAAAGGGCGAATGGCTTGAGCCGCTTCTGAATGGCGAAATTCGTTCCGCGTACTGCATGACAGAGCCTCGCGTTATGAGTTCCGACGCTAAGCAGATCGAGACGATGGCAGTTCTCGACGGCGAGGAGTGGGTGATCAACGGCGAGAAGTTCTATATCTCGGGGGCTGGGGATCCTCGCTGCAAGATAATGATCACCATGGTCCGCACCAATCCCGATGCGGACACCTATAAGCAGCAGTCACAAATTCTTATTCCGCTTGATACCCCGGGTGTGAACATTCTGGGTGCGATGCATGTCTTCGGAAACGACGATGCTCCTCACGGCCACATGCACATCAAGCTTGAGGATGTGCGCGTCCCTCGCGACAACGTGTTGCTCGGCGAAGGACGGGGTTTTGAGATCAGTCAGTTGCGTCTTGGCCCTGGAAGGATCCACCACTGCATGCGTTCTATTGGGTCCGCGGAGAAAGCCATCGAAATGATGGTCGATCGTGGCCTATCACGCGAAGGCTTCGGCAAGAAGCTGATCAACCTGGGCAAGAACATGGAAGTTGTCTCTCGTTCACGAATAGAGGTTGAGGCAATGCGTTTGATGGTTTTGCGTGCCGCGAAGGCCATGGACACGCTCGGCAATGCTGAGGCTCGTGTGTGGGTGAGTGCGGTCAAGGCGATGGTCCCTGAAAAGTGTTGCGACATCATCAACGAGGCAATTCAAATGCATGGCGCGGCAGGGGTTTCGCAGTGGTTCCCTCTCACGGATATGTGGCATAGCCAACGCACCCTCCGCCTAGCTGACGGTCCTGATGAAGTGCATCACCATGTTGTGGCAAGAGCTGAGGTGAAGAACCGGGAAGGCGAACGTTCTTCAGGTGAAGCGACCGCCTACACCTTGGGTGGCCCGACGTTCAGCGGACCTGCGTAAGCCATCCCCCGTTAGGGGTCTTTCGGTTATCGAATTGGTGTCGACCACCAAGGTCGACCGGCTTGCACAAGTTAGTCAATTTGGTTGAGCGCCCATTCGCGGAGCTCTACTTTCCGGATTTTTCCAGATGGTGTTGCCGGCATTTCCTCCACAAAAATCAGATGCCGCGGAATCTTAAAACTGGCGATCTTTCCTCGGCAGCGGCTGAGAAGATCGTCGGCGGATAGCTCAGTTGAGGAAACAACAAACGCGACCGGCACTTCAACTAAACGTGCGTCGGGATAGCCGACGACAGCTACTTCCTCTACGCCGTCCATTTCCAGGAGATACCCCTCTATTTCTGCAGGCGAAACGTTCTCTCCACCGACCTTCAACATGTCTTTGTGGCGACCAATAAAGACGACGTGCCCGTCGGGGCGAAGCAACGCGACATCACCGGTGTCTAGCCATCCGTCTGAACTCAATACTTCGGCGGTGGCTTCGGGTTTACCCCAGTATCCGCTCATAACCGTGTAACCCTTGACGAATAGAGCGCCGGGCTCGCCGGCGGCAAGTATTTCTCCGGTGTCGAGATCCCGAACTTGGAATTCAATTCCGTACATCGGGTAACCCGAGGCTTCAATGCGCTGCTCCTGCGAGTCGCTGATATGGCTGGAAGCGATGAATGCCCATGACTCGCTCATACCGAAGCCGCTAGTGGTGGGGCAAAACACGTCTTGGGCTATACGCGCGGTGGGGATTGTTGATTCCATGCCGGCCGGGAGTGTGCCCACCCGTAACGACGACACATCGCGCTGGCGCTGTTCCTGTGCCCGAATCAAATCCGCCCAGTGGCTATCGAACCCATGCAATACCGTCCCTCGTTCTGATTCGACCGCGTCCAATACGACGTCTGGTTCGAACACGTCGAACAACACCTGACTTGCACCAGTCAACGCGGCCATCATCGCTACCTCACTGAATCCGTAAGCATGAAACAACGGGAGATAGCTCATATGGACGTCGTTGCGGGTATGGCCGAGCAGCATTGCTCTCTCATAAGTGTTTCGAATGGGTTTATGGCTGTGGATGACCCCTTTGGGATGGCCAGTCGTGCCTGACGTGTATGCCAACATCATTCGATCTTCAACGTCGATTTCCGAGGCGCGGTCTTCCAGTTTTTCGTCTGTGATCGTCTCACCACCGACGAGCATTGCTTCCCAGTCGACGCTGTCTTCTATCTGTTCGCCCACCATGACGATGGTTTCGAGATATCCCGCTTTGTCTATTTCTTCGCGAGCTTCAACGAGCATTTCGCCGTAGTTGATCGGCCCAGAACGATCGAGGGCAATCAGGAATTTGCTCTCTGATTGCACGACGGTATATGCGACGTCGTCAGTTCGGTAACGGGTGTTCAGCGGAACGATGCATGCTCCCACCCGCGCTATCGCGTACATGAGATGTAACCATTCGGGGCGGTTCGTCATCCATACGGCTACGTGATCGCCTCGTTTAACGTCCAACGCAATCAAGCCTTTGGCAACTTTGTCGACATCAGCAGCAAACTCGCCGTAGGTCCACCGATCTCCTTCGAAGACCAAAGCGAGGTTGTCCCTCCATAGACGCGCAGCGCGACCTGGGACGTCTCCCAACAGCAACCAATCCTGATTCATAGCCAGAAACCATAGATGCCATGGCGACGCATTGGCCGAGTGCCGCTGTTTCGACTCAAATAGGGAGTGACGGAGGGGAACGAAAGTGGAATTTGATTTGATGACCGGTTCATCGACTTGGACAAATGCCGGCGCGTTAGCACGCACTGTCGAGGATCAGGGCTTCTCAGGCATGCTCTACACGGAAACCGGGCAAGTGCCTTGGATGCAAATCGCGGCAGCTGCGATGGCCGCGCCTTCATTGACCTTTACGACCGGCATCGCGGTTGCGTTTCCGCGAAGCCCGATGGTGTCGGCCCAAGTGGCATGGGAGCTGGCTGGGGAAACAAAGGGAAAGTTCCGGTTGGGGTTAGGCAGCCAAGTCAAAGGTCATGTTGTTCGCCGCTATTCCTCCGACTTCGACAAGCCGGCTCGACGATTACTTGACTATGTGCTCGCGGTCAAAGCTTGCTTCAAAGCGTTTCGCGGGGAAGAGCGCCTCAACCACGAGGGAGACTTTTACAGCCTTTCGTTACTTCCCGACGCATGGAAACCGCGGAGTCACGACTTCGGAGAAATCAAAGTTGATATCTCATCGGTAGGTCCGTTAATGAACAGCGTCGCAGGCCAGGTCGCCGATGGAGTGCACGTGCATCCGATGCACTCCATGCATTACATCGAAAATCGTTTGTTACCAGAAATTGAGCAAGGCGCTCAGTTGGCGGGACGCGAAAGCAGCGATGTAGACCTGATCGTTCCTGTGTTTGCCGTTGCTGGTGACACTGCCGAAGAGCGCGCACCTTGGGTTCATCGCGCAAAGACACAAATTGCGTTCTACGGCACTACTCCCAATTACTCCTTCCAGTTCGAGGACCTCGGTTTTGAAGGAGTAACGACAGCGCTGCGTGACAAAATGGGGGCGGGTGATCTTCAAGGTATGGCGGACACGATCTCAGACGACATGCTCGACCATTTTGCGTTGGTGTCCACCTGGAATGAAATGGCTGATCGATTAAAAGACCGGTACGAAGGAACTGCTTCTCGTGTCGTTATGTACCTGACTGAAGAACAGATGCGTAAGGACCCAGAATCAGTCGATAAATGGGGCGAAGTCGCCCGCGCGTCAAGGAGCAAAAAATGACGGAACGGCTCGCACTCGTTACGGGGGGCGCCAGCGGTATCGGTAGAGAAATTTGTCTGGGTTTGGCCCGGAACGGTCGCAAAGTCGCAGTCGCCGACATCAACTTGGCCGGCGCTCAGGAAACACAAGCGATGACGACCGAGGCTGGTGCGACTGCGCTCGCCGTTCAAATGGATGTTTCGGATAGCGACGCCGTTCACGTTGGGCTACTGGAAGTCATCGATGAGTTGGGGCCAGTGGAGGTGTTGGTGAATTGCGCGGGCTGGGACGAATTGATGCCGTTCGGGAACACGGACGAATCGTTTTGGGATCGGGTGATAGAAATCAACTACAAGGGTGTTCTTCGGACGGTGCATGCGTGTCTTCCATCTATGGTCGACGCTGGGTGGGGGCGAATCGTCAATATTGGTTCAGATGCTGGCCGGGTCGGGTCGTCGTTTGAGGCGGTGTACTCCGGAGCAAAGGGTGGAGTGATCGCCTTCACTAAAACAGTGGCTCGCGAGGTGGCTAGAAGCGGTGTTACAGCAAATGTTGTTTGCCCAGGACCGACGGATACTCCGTTATTGGATGGCATTGTTGCGGCAAGCGACGATGGTGACAAAATCATTGGCGCGATGGCGCGCGCTGTACCTATGAAGCGTGTCGGTACGCCAAGCGAGGTCGCTTCTGCAGTGGTGTACTTCTGTTCAGAAGAAGCATCGTTTGTGACCGGACAAACGTTGTCGGTTTCCGGTGGACTCACTATGAGTTGATTGGGGTTACCGGGTTAGCTTTGTCGAAGACGAAGTGCTTAGCGTCAATTTCAAGCGAGGTGGAAGCATGAAAATTCATTGGTTCTTACCCACGGGTGGCGATAGCCGAGAGGTCGTTCCCGATGGCCCTAACGCCCACTGGCGACCACCAACAAATGACTACCTCGCACAAATTGCTCAAGCATGTGACGATTTGGGGTACGACGCCCTGCTGACGCCTTGTGGAACGGCCTGCGAAGACGCGTGGCTGGCAACCGCATCACTGATTCCTCTAACTAAACGAATCAAGTTTTTGGTGGCCTTCCGTCCTGGTTTTTTGTCACCAACTTTGGCTGCTCAAATGGCGTCCACATATCAACGAATGTCTGAGGGTCGCCTTTTAATAAACATCGTTACGGGCGCGGAACCTAGAGAACTCAACCGTTTTGGTGATTGGTTAGACAAAGACGCTCGTTATGAGAGAACCGGTGAATTTTTGGACATTATGCGTAACGCGTGGACCGGTGAACCGTACGATTTCGAAGGCGACCATTACCGAGTCGCCCAAGCAACTACCCGTGAGATCCCCACCCCAATCCCACCAATCTATTTCGGTGGCGCCTCTCCAGCGGCAGAAGCAATCGCAGCGGAACACGTTGATGTGTATCTCGCGTGGGGCGAACCGCCGTCCATGGTGGCCGAAAGAATTGAACGTATGCGGGAATTAGCAGCGGCGAAAGGGCGGACTCTGACTTACGGCATTCGTTTTCACGTGATCACACGGCCGACGTCCTCAGCGGCATGGGCGGTGGCCGACGAAATGGTGGCTCACATGACACCCGAGGCGATCGCAGAAGCACAAACAGATTTTTCGACGACCATGTCAGAAGGGCAGCGTCGGATGGCCGAACTTCACTCGGGAGATACCGCGAATTTGGAAGTTCATCCCAATGTTTGGGCGGGCATTGGGCTTGTGAGAGGCGGCGCTGGCACAGCTCTCGTTGGATCATACGAAGAAGTCGCTGAGAGGATCTGTGAGTACCACGAACTTGGTTTCGACGAATTCATTCTGTCGGGATACCCGCACCTTGAAGAGGCGTACTGGTTCGGAGAAGGAGTTCTTCCTATTCTCCGCGAC
>DGLO01000052.1 GCA_002388005.1 Candidatus Neomicrothrix sp. UBA4542 | reverse complement strand
GAAAGTCTTGAAGTCATTGAAACAGCGCTACTACTTTCCGATGGCGTCGTTGTAGTCGATGAGGCTTATGGCCAGTTCGCGGATTTCACAGCTCTTGATTTATTGCGGGGCCCCTATGCCAGCGAATCGCTGATCGTCACACGAACGTTTTCAAAAACGTGGTCCATGGCCGGTGCTCGTTTGGGTTACTGCGTAGCTCCATCATGGATGTTGCCTGAATTTGAGAAAGTTGTTCTTCCCTACCATCTGGACTCTGTTAAGCAGATTGCTGGTCGCGTAGCGCTGCGTTTCCATGACGAGATGGAACACAGAGTAAGGCAACTGGGATCTGAACGAGACCGAGTCGCTGCTGCTTTAACTGACCTAGGGCTAGATGTGTGGCCGTCGCAAGCGAACTTCATTATGTTCCGGACTACCCCATGCTCCGTGAGCGGGGACCATGTCTGGCAACGCTTGGTGGACCAATCAGTGTTGATTCGAAATTGTTCGAATTGGCCTGGTTTATCCGACTGTTTGAGAATCACTTTAGGTACTGAATCAGAGAACCATATTTTCCTCGAAGCCCTTAAGGAGGCGTTGACATGAAACGGCAAGCGAATCGTCAACGGATTACTAAAGAAACACGAATTGATTTATCTCTAGCAATAGACGGAAGCGGTCAAGTTGAAGCCAGTACAGGGCTGCCCTTCTTCGACCACATGCTGTCCCAATTAGGCAAACACTCTCGTTTCGACTTACGTGTCGAATGCACTGGAGATATCGAAATCGATGCCCACCACACCGTTGAGGATGTAGGAATAGCTCTTGGTGAAGCATTAGGTGAGGCTCTCGGCGCCAAAGAAGGAGTACGTCGTTTCGCGGCTATAACCGTTCCGTTGGACGAAGCAGCAGTCGAAGTCGTGCTAGATCTTTCGGGTCGGCCCTTCCTGCACTATGACGTAGAGCCTCCCGGCGAAAAAATCTTGGGTGAGCCACCCTTCGACCCTCAACTGTGTGAAGAGTTCTGGCGTGGATTTACCACCGCGTCAGGGATCACTCTCCACATAGTTTTGTTGCGCGGCAAAAACACCCACCACATCATTGAAGCGAGCTTCAAAGGGGTCGCCAGGGCCCTCTACGATGCGATCCGAGTTGTGGATGACGTCATGCCTTCCACCAAGGGCGTGCTGTGAGGATGCTTAGGTGAATGGGTCTGATGAACCGCCACTCATAGCGGTGTTGGACTACGGCATCGGAAATTTGAGGTCCGCCCAGAAGGGATTCGAACGGGCAGGCGCTGATGTTCGTCTTACTGCCGATCCAGCTCTTATTGCTGACGCCGCGGGTGTCGTCCTTCCCGGAGTCGGCCACTTCGGCGCGTGCATGCGCGAGTTGAGAGCAGCGAAACTTGATGGCTTGGCGATCTCGGCCATCGACTCAGGCACCCCGTTTCTCGGAATTTGCGTAGGGATGCAGATGCTGTTCGAAGGTTCAGAAGAAGCACCCGGAATCGAAGGTTTAGGTGCTTTGCCTGGCATGTCGCGGTGCCTGCCCGATGGCTTGACCCGGCCCCAAATGCAATGGAATCAGTTAGATATCCGCCTTCCGGGGTGCCCACTGCTTCATGGAATTGAAGATGGAGCGTGGATGTATTTTGTTCATAGTTACGCGGTTGACACTGATCCTGATCTAGTAGTTGCTACCTGCGAATATGGGATAGACGTAACAGCGATGGTCGGGAAAGGGTCTTTGTGGGCAACTCAGTTTCATCCTGAAAAGTCAGGCGAGCGGGGACGATGTCTTGCTCAGAACTTCCTTCAGCAAGTAACCAGCTCATGAGTTTTGAGCTATACCCCGCCATTGACATAAGGGATGGACAGTGCGTTCGCCTTGTCCAGGGGGACTACGACCGCGAAATTCGGTACCAGACTGACCCGGTTGAAGTAGCACGATCGTTTCAGGAAGCGGGCGCACGATGGATTCACGTCGTGGATCTCGACGCTGCACGTTCTGGGAACCCTACGAACCTCGAAATCGTAGGTGCGATAGTTGAAGAAGTAGACATCCCGGTACAGACCGGGGGTGGAGTCAGAAGTCTCGAAGCCGCCACATACCTTTATGAAGTAGGTGTGTCCCGCTGCGTGCTGGGCACAGCGGCAATTGAAAACCCTGCCCTAGTGCAGGAGTTGGCCGGTATGGGGTACCGGGTCGCTGTAGGTCTCGACGTCCGTGGTGACCAAATCGCAACTCGAGGTTGGCGAAGAGACAGCGGCCAAAGCATCTTTGATTTGTTACCAAGTTTCGAAAGCAGTGGTGCTGAGGCAGTAGTAGTGACCCAGATCAATAGAGATGGAATGGGGACCGGACCAGATGTTGAGGGCCTCAGGGCGGTGCTCAGTTCGACGTCGCTGGATGTGGTCGCCAGTGGGGGAGTTGGCTCGGTTGTGCACATTCGCCAGCTGGCAAAGTTAGAGATCAACGGACGACGCCTCGCGGGGATCATCGTTGGCAAGGCACTTCACGATGGCGTCATCGAGGTTTCTGCCGCCGTTGCAGCAACGGTGACGTCGTGAAAACAGTAAGGGTGATCCCTTGTTTGGATGTCGACGCTGGGCGGGTAGTCAAGGGAGTCAATTTTGTTGCGCTTCGAGATGCGGGAGACCCAGTGGAACTGGCTGCGCAATATGACGCGCAAGGTGCCGACGAAATCATTTTTCTCGATATAACAGCAAGCTCCGATAACCGCGAAACCATTGTTGAACTAGCTGAACGGGCCGCTGAAGAGGTTTTTATACCGTTCACAATTGGCGGAGGAATTAGATCCGTAGATGACGCACGGCTGCTCTTGCGAGCCGGTGCTGACAAGATATCCGTTAACTCAGCAGCGGTAGAGCGTCCTGAGTTGGTATCTGAGCTCTCAGAGGCGTTCGGCAGCCAATGCGTGGTGGTTGCTATCGATGCCAAATCGAATGATGACCAGACGTGGAATGTGTACGTTAAAGGAGGGCGAGAAGACACAGGACTGGACGTAGTTGGCTGGGCAACAGACGTAGCACACCGAGGAGCGGGGGAAATTCTTCTTACCTCGATGGACGGAGATGGGACTCGAAACGGCTACGACCTCGGACTTACTCGTGCTGTCAGTGACGCAGTTATTGTTCCGGTCATCGCAAGTGGGGGCGTGGGTTCGCTCCAACATCTGATCGACGGGGCTATTGACGGTCGCGCTGATGCGCTGCTCGCAGCATCAATATTTCACTTTGGAGAACACACCGTGTCAGAAGCTAAACAGGCCCTTCTCGATGCGGGTGTTGCCGTCAGGCCACCAGCAACCGATTAACAACTATCGGGAATCGATTAGCTTCAAGACATGAGTTATCCAGGTACCTACGCGAACGAAAAGCCGGATCATGCGGCGGTGATCATGGCAGGCACAGGAGAATCTCTCTCGTACCGTGAACTCGACGATCGGTCCGCTCGGTTCGCTCAACTGATGTGGGACGTCGGCTTACGAGTGGGTGACCATGTCGCTATTTTTGCAGACAATCACATCAGGTATTTTGAGGCTTACTGGGCGGCACTCCGCAGCGGACTATTTTTCACAACCGTCAATCGCTTTCTCACTGCCGAAGAAGCCTCGTACATCGTTCGGGATTGCGAAGCGAAAGTACTTCTCGCTAGCTACGCGGTGCGAGACGTCGCCGTTGAAATGCTCCCCGACATAGGTACGTGCCCTGTCCGTCTGATGTTTGATGGAACTGCTGAAGGTTATGAGAATTTTGAATCAGCAATTGGGCGCTACCCAGCTGAAGCTCTCGCAGAGCAGCCGCGAGGATCGATTATGAATTACAGTTCCGGAACTACCGGGCGCCCCAAAGGCATAAAGAGAGGCCTCGACGGCTCTCAGATTACCGACCCGGACCCCATTGGGGCTGTACTTGCGGGCGCCTTATTTGGGATTAACAGCGAGTCAGTTTATTTGTCTCCAGCGCCGTTGTATCACTCCGCTCCATTGCTGTTCAGTACCGGAACTCAATCAGTTGGTGGAACAGTTGTCGTTTTGGAAAAGTTCGATCCCCTCGGGGCTCTCCAAGCGATAGAAACGCATGAAGTTAGTCACTCGCAGTGGGTTCCGACGATGTTCTCGCGAATGTTGAAGCTGCCGGAGGCAGATCGAAGTTCCTATGATTTATCGACTCATAAGGTGGCCATTCACGCAGCAGCGCCCTGCCCGATAGAAGTGAAACATCAGATGTTGAAGTGGTGGGGACCCATTCTCCACGAGTATTACGCCGGGACCGAAGGCAATGGCTTTTGCTATGTAGGTCCAGAAGAGTGGATTGCTCATCCCGGGACTGTAGGAAAGCCGCTAATCGGAACTATTCACATTTGTGACGAGGACGGTGTCGAGGTTGAAGCTGGCGAGCCTGGGCTTGTTTACTTCGAACGCGAAGAGCAAGCTTTCGAATACCACAACGCCCCTGATAAGACCCGAAGTTCACAACACCCCGACAATCGTTTTTGGACCACTCTGGGTGATGTTGGTCGTGTCGACCAAGAAGGGTTTCTCTACCTCACTGATCGCAAAGCGTTCATGATTATCTCGGGTGGCGTAAACATTTATCCTCAAGAAATTGAGGACTGCTTGATTCTTCACCCTGAGGTAGCAGATGTTGCCGTCTTCGGGGTACCCAATGCTGATTTTGGTGAAGAGGTCAAAGCAGTGGTCCAACCAGCAGAGGGCACAAAGGGAACACAAAAGCTTGAGAGGCGATTACTTGATTATGCGCGCGAGCACATTGCCAGTTTCAAGGTTCCTCGGTCGGTTGATTTTCGTGATGAGTTACCCCGGCTACCCACTGGCAAGTTATATAAAAGACTTCTTCGCGACGAGTATTGGGACAGCGACTTAACGGACCAAGTTTCTCCCATCCAGCGAATCACCGAATCTTAGGTCTCACGTCTCAACGCATTACCGAATGTCCTTTGATCATCTGCCTTGGGCAGCGGACGCGGTGAGCGTAAACCTCCTAGAGTTGGGGACACCTGCGGTACGTGGGCGGACAGGGGGGTCGAAATGTCGGTTTATTTCGTTGTGCAAGAACAGGTCAATGATCCGGCTGGTCTACAGAACTATATGAAGGCTGCCAGGGCGTCCTCGCTTGGGAGGGGGCGAGCGATCATCGTTGATGATGACGTGACTCCCGTCGAAGGGGACTGGCATGGTTCTCGATTAGTGGTTCTCGAATTTGACGATGACGCCGCATTCAGAGAGTGGTATGACTCTCCGGAGTATCAAGCGGCCCTACCCTTGCGTCTCTCGGCAACGGATTCTCGCGGAGCCCTCGCTAAAGGACTCGGCTAACGGGCGCTTGTTTGGCGTATCGAGTGTGGCTTTGAGCTGAAGGTTGGAGTGTCTCCACGGGAGGGATCAGCAACATGCAGACCTGGAACATTGGTGAAGCGAAAATCACCAAAGTTATAGAGATGGAACAAACCTGGCCTGGGGTGGCGGTAATACCGAATGCGAACCCGAAGGCGGTGCTGGAACACGACTGGGTCCTGGGACCGTTTGCGAACCGCGATGACGGTCGTATCCGGCTTTCCTTTCATGCATTTTGCATCGAAATCGGAGACGAAAAGATAGTTGTTGACACCTGTGCCGGAAACGACAAGGTCCGTCCTAGCTTTGATGCCTTAGCCAACCTCGATACAGACTTCATGCAAAAGATGACCGAAGCAGGTTTCGGACCCGACGACGTCACCACTGTCGTATGCACCCATCTTCATGTCGATCATGTTGGATGGAACACGCAGTTGATTGATGGTGCGTGGCATCCGACATTCCCGAGGGCCCAGTATCTCTTCGGGGAAACCGAATGGGCACACTGGCGTGTTGAACCGCAGATCTACGGTGACGTCGTTGGTGACAGCATTCAGCCTTGCATAGACGCAGGATTAGCCGAACTTGTCCAAAGCAATATGCAATTGAACGACGCCATGTGGCTCGAACCCACCCCTGGGCACACTCCGGGTCATCACAGCGTTCGAATCTCCTCCGAAGGGGAGGATGCGATTATTACCGGCGACCTTTGTCATCACCCGATTCAATTTGAACTGCCGGAGTGGTCAAGTGAGCCGGACGTCGACAAGCCCGCTGCAATCGAGATGCGCAGAAAATTCGCCGAACAGTACTGCGATGACCACACCCTGATTCTCGGTACACATTTCGGTGGTCCGTCTTGTGGGTACCTTCGCCCGATGGAACATTCGTGGTGGTTGGACAGCGAGGGCTTCGCTGACATAGCTGACGACCTACAAGGCGAATAGCGGTCTTCTGATCGGCTGTGGAGGCGCAGGTAGTGCTGGTCTATGACGGAGACTGCAGCTTTTGTTGCAGATGTGCGGCCTGGCTGCGAAACAGGGCCGATGTTCCCATGAGTGCCGGGAATGAACAGGACCTCCTAACGCTTGGACTCTCATCCTCGGAAGCGAAGCGTTCTGTGTGGTGGATTGATAGCCACGAGCGTCTCGCTGGTCACGAAGCGATCGGGCGGGCACTTCAGCAGGTGGGCGGCATTTGGGCTGGACTCGGGCGAGCGATGCGGATACCACCCTGTTCGTGGATTGCGTCGTTGACCTACCGCTGGGTGGCAGCCAATCGACATCGACTGAACAAACAAGCTGGTGTTGTCAGGAAGCAACAACCTCCGAAATAAAGGCAGCGGTTGCATCGCTTACTGGTCCGGTGCGGCCCATGAGGAAATGATCACCGCCGTCAATGACTAACAGCGACGTTGCAACCCACGGGCGACAGATACTCGTTGCTTCTTCGGGAGAACGGTACTGATCGTGTTGCGGCACAAGTAGCAAAGTTGGGCGGTCGTCGTGACCGGCTGGCATCTGTTCGGGTTCGAGTAATGCCAATGGGGAGGCAACACCCACCCAAGCCGCAAGATTGGAGTGCTCCACTGACAACGAGACATCGGCTCCGAAGGAATATCCGACCGAAATTATCGGGATACCTTCGGCGAGCTGACTTGCGCGAGTGAATGCGTCAGAGGCATCAATGGTTTCCGATTTTCCCTGCCCGTGTATGCCCTCGGACTGTCCAACACCACGAAAGTTGTATCTAAGGGCCCCGATTGAGGCTTGGGGCAGACACTCAAAGAGAGATTGGACGACATTGTTCCGCATCTCGCCGCCGTAAAGAGGATGGGGATGAGAAAGTACTGCCATAGCCTTGATTTCGGGCGGTATCAGGTACTCCGCCTCCAAAATATGGCCATCGCTGGTCTCAAAACTCGTCATTTGAGGGGAACCGACGTCCGCGTTCATAGCTAGAAACGGTACCGTGCGTTTGTGGTTGAAGAACCGAGCGACGAATCCAACGGGCAAAATCCGAAACGCCCGATCAAGATGTTGCATGACCGCATCCTCGTTCGAATGCCTACAGATGAGGCTGAACGGCGAAGCAGCGGAGGCATCTTGATCCCTGCTACGGCCCAACAACAAAAACGGTTGGTGTGGGGTGAAGTGGTAGGAGCCGGGCCCAATGTTCGTAGCGCAGAGGAAGGCGACCAGGTTTTGTTCAGCCCAGAAGACCGATATGAGGTTGAAGTACACGGTGATGATTTCCTCATCTTGCGTGAGCGCGACGTCCACGCGATCGCAGCGCCAAGGGTCGAGCCCGGCAGCACTGGCTTGTACCTCTGATTGCTATGGGTAACGCGTCCGCAGGTGAGCCCTGGGAGTACAGAACCCAGGGCGGAATTGAAGTTCGCGTAGACGTCACGCCTATTGAGCCTGAGGCTGCCGTCGAAGATCTTGTTGATCGGCTTGACTCTGCTCGAGGAGTGCTTCTGTCATCAAGCTATGAATACCCAGGCCGTTATACCCGTTGGGATATGGGCTTCGTTGACCCTCCATTAGTTGTAACGAGCCGGGGTCAAGAGGTTCGAATCGATGCTCTGAACGAGCGAGGACACGCGCTACTGCCTTTCCTTCAAGACGCAATGCGGGACGTGAACGGCGTCTCGCTCGTCGAAGCAGCGAGCAGCTTCCTGTCCTTTCATGTTGAACGGTCAGTTGAACGATTTGAAGAAGAGGATCGAAGTCGACAACCGTCGTCCTTCTCGGCGGTGAGGGCGATAGTTGAGCTGTTTGCCGGTCCAGATGAACACATCGGTCTATATGGAGCCTTCGGGTATGACCTCGCATTTCAGTTCGAACCAATCGAACTGCAACTCACGCGGCCAGAAGATCAAAGAGACCTGGTTCTCTACATTCCAGACGAACTCATTGTCGTTGACCACCAGGGGGGCATAGCGGAGCGTCGTTGCTATGAATTCACGTTCGATAAAGGAACTACAGATGGACTGAATCGCGGCGGAGCAAGGCAGGCCTATCAGCCTGACCTCGAACTCGAGGCCCAACGCGACCACAGTCCAGGGGAGTATTCCCAAGCTGTCGAGATTGCTCGAGAATATTTTGCGCGTGGGGATCTATTCGAAGTTGTTTCGAGTCAAACCTTTGTCGAGCCTTCCCCTGAACCACCGTCGGAATTGTTTCGCCGCTTGAAGGAGCAGAATCCCTCTCCCTACGGATTCTTGATCAACTTGGGTCAATCCGAATGGTTGGTGGGAGCGTCACCGGAAATGTATGTACGGGTGGAGGGTGACCGCGTCGAAACCTGCCCGATTTCGGGCACCATTGCCAGAGGGCAGGACCCCCTTGATGATGCATCGCAAATTCTTGCTTTGCTCAATTCAGAAAAAGATGAGTCGGAACTCACGATGTGTACCGACGTTGATCGCAATGACAAGAGCAGAATCTGTGCTCCGGGTTCCGTCAAAGTGATTGGCCGGCGTCAAATCGAGATGTACTCACGGCTTATTCATACCGTTGATCACGTTGAGGGCCGCCTCCGCCCTGAGTTTGACGCGCTTGACGCATTCCTGACACATACGTGGGCTGTGACGGTCACCGGCGCGCCCAAAGCGTCGGCAATGATGTTTCTTGAAGCCCATGAGAAGAGCCCAAGAGCTTGGTATGGCGGGGCGATAGGAAAAGTTGGGTTTGACGGAAGTCTGAACACTGGGTTGACTCTCAGAACAATAAGAATCAAGAACGGCCATGCAGAAGTCAGGGTCGGAGCCACCCTGCTTTGGGATTCTGACCCTGTGTCCGAAGAACAGGAAACCGAATTGAAGGCATCAGCCTTCTTGGACGCCCTTCGGTTGCCGCGCCGTCAGGCAGAGGTAACACCATTCTTCAAACCGGCTGAAGGAAAACGCGTGTTGCTTGTGGACCACATGGACTCTTTTGTGCACACCTTGGCGAACTACCTACGACAGACCGGAGCTGAGGTGGTCACCCAACGAAGCGGGTTCCCACTAAGCGACTTAACCGCCCGGCCACCTGATCTTTTGGTGCTATCACCCGGACCAGGGACTCCGTCTGATTACCGCATTTCAGACACCATTGAGGCGGCAGTAAAACTCGGAGTGCCTGTGTTTGGTGTATGCCTAGGGTTGCAGGCCGTTGTCGAGTATTTCGGAGGGGAGTTAGGGCAACTGGAAACTCCAATGCACGGCAAACCTTCACTGGTCCAGGTCCTTGGCGGTCAGTTGTTTACTGATTTACCTACCGAATTTCGCGCCGGCCGATACCACTCTCTGTTCGCTAGGCGGGAACGGGTGCCAGAAGAACTGGAAGTCACCGCCATCAGTGCCGACGATGAAGTCGTTATGGCCGTCGAACATCGCGAGTTACCAATATGTGCCGTCCAATTCCATCCTGAGTCCATCATGTCCTTCGACGAGGAAATAGGGTTTCGGTTAATTAGCAACGCCGTCAAATTATTGGCAGGCCCTCAATGAATGCTTTCATCAAGTCTGTGCCTCGCGACGTGGTCGTAGTCGAGGGCGCCGAAGCGGAACCTTACCTGCACGGCCAAATTTCCCAAGATGTCAATGACATGACTGTCGGCGAATCGCGACTTTCGTTCCTTCTTGAACCCCGAGGCAAAATCGAGAGCCTGTTTCGGATCACCCGCTCAGGTGATCAACAATATGTTCTCGATACCGAATTCGGTCACGGTGAACTCCTTCTGTCCTCCCTGGCCCGTTTCAAATTGCGATCGAAAGTCGAATTCGTTGGATCGAGATGGCAGATGATTTCTATTCTTGGTCAAGCGGATGCCTCGCAAGCTAACAATTTTGAACTCGTAGCGGCATCAAGCTGGCCAGGGATCGGATACAGCGACCTACTTGGGGAATCACCCTCTCTGGATTTGCCAGAATGTTCGAGTGAAGATTACGAACGACTTCGTCTCAGTGAGGGTTTGCCGGTCATAGGGAGCGAAGTAGCGGTTGGAGATGTCCCAAATGAAACTGACCTGTTAGATCTTGCCGTGTCTTTCGACAAAGGGTGCTACCGAGGTCAAGAACTCGTTGAGCGAATCGATGCCCGCTCCGGAGGACGACGACTGATTCGCCGCGTGCAGAGCGAAAGTGCCTTGGGTTCGGGAGACGCACTTGAATTTGACGGCGAAATAGTAGGAGAAGTGTTGACCAGTACTAGCTCTGGGCCGTATGTGGGGTTTGCTCGTCTCCGAGCCGACGTGGAAGTCGTCGATGGACCCGATGGAGAACCCGTTAACGTCAGCTCAATACATCAGGTCGCCGTATAAGCAGAACCTCGAAAGTGGCAGGGCGCTACCCTCTGGTCGAACCTACAGGTGTCGCTGGATGCCGCACCTACCCACATGGGAGATGATTATCGTGGCGAAGCCCGCACTTTTAGCCAAATTGACGGCCAAGGACGGACAACGCGACGCGTTGTTAAGCGTGATCGCTGATTTGGGCATGCGAAACGTTTCTGGTGAGCCCGGCACGGAGATTTATGTCGCGCACAAAGACCAGAACGACGAAAATGTCGTCTGGTTCTACGAGATGTATTCGGACAGCGACGCGTTAGCTGCCCACGGCGGTTCCGACGCGATGAAGGACTTCGGTCGCGCTACGGGGGAGTACATGGCCAGCCGCCCAGACTTAATCTTCCTGGAACCGGTGTGTGCGAAGGGACTTGAACTCTGACCGAAGTCCGGGTTAGTGCTGGAACGCCGACTATTGGAAGGCGACGCGATCATGAGCGGCGCTAATACAACCTATTTAGACCGGATCGTTGCTGAGCATCGCAGTGCCGCTCTAAGCGATCGACGATCAGTGGAACAACTACTCGCGGAAGCAATGTCGGTTCCAGAAACGAGAGGATTTCGTTCTCGCCTAACCGAACCTGGATTAAGCGTTATCGCGGAAATAAAACGCCGTTCACCATCCAAAGGAGAACTCTTTGCTGATCTGGACCCATCGCTTCTAGCCGCCGAATACGAGGAGGGTGGGGCTGCGTGCATCTCTGTTCTTACCGACGAAACGAATTTTGGTGGATCCTCAGAAGATCTAACCGCGGCCCGTGCTGCGGTGAAACTGCCGGTATTGAGAAAAGACTTCACCGTCCATGAACGTGACGTTCTCGATGCACGGCTCATGGGGGCCGACGCAGTTCTGTTGATTGTGGCTGCGTTGTCTGTCGAAGAACTCAGGCGATTCCATGCTCTTTCACGTGATCTCGGCTTAGACGCCCTGGTGGAAACCCATAGCGAAGCTGAGCTAGAGATTGCCTTAAGTGTCGGTGCCGATCTGGTTGGAGTAAACCAGCGAAATCTCACCACTTTCGAAGTCGATCATGATCGGGCGGCTCGGATGGCGGTGCTCATACCCGATGGCGTAGTTGCTGTCGCAGAATCAGGGGTACGAGACCCAGCAGACGCTGCGACTCTGCGAGATGCTGGCTACGCCGCGATTCTTGTCGGTGAAACACTCGTTACCAGTGGTGATGCATCAGCGGCAGTTGCAGCGCTTCGAGAGGCTGTTTGATGTTCGTAAAAATTTGCGGGGTCACTACAGAAGAAGACGCTCTTCTTGCGGTGGGAATGGGAGCGGATGCGTTGGGTTTCAACTTTGTGCCCGGCTCACCGCGGCAAATCAGAACGGCGACGGCACGCGACATCGTTCGGAGGCTTCCTGGTGGCGTGCTGACGGTGGGGATATTTCGAGATGAATTGAAGGAAAGGGTCGTTGAGGTAACGCACGAGGCGGGCCTTAAAGCTGCCCAGCTTCACGGTAGAGAATCAACTGACGACAGCGCCTGGGTTGCGCAACGAGTGCCCTATCTGATCAAAGGGTTCGCTGCCGGTGACTCTGCTATCGACAACCTCGACCTGTATTCGGCTAGCGCTGTCCTGCTTGACGCTCCGGAACCGGGCTCAGGTGAAGTTTTCGATTGGTCCATGCTTGACGGCAGCGAGAGAGGGCGACCGCTAATTCTAGCTGGAGGTCTGCACCCAGAAAATGTGGCGCAGGCGGTTCGTACGGTACGACCGTGGGGTGTGGATGTAGCCAGCGGCGTCGAGTCGTCGGCTGGTGCGAAAGATCCCGTTAAGGTACGCGAGTTCATCCTCAATGCCAGAGCAGCCGAAGCAGCATTGGAGCCGACTGGTCAAGAATTTGACCCTGATGCTCCCCGCCCCTACGACTGGCGAGATGAGTGATGACGTCGACGATGCCGGCGATAGGTTGAACTTATGGTGATGAGCGATCCGACCGAGGAGGGGCGTTTCGGGGAGTTTGGTGGCCGCTTTGTGCCTGAAACGCTTATACCTGCATGCGAAGAGCTTGAGCAAGCCTTCCGCGAGGCTTGGAATGACGCAGCTTTCGTTGAGGAATTCCATCGAATTCTGATCGATTACGGAGGTCGCCCCTCGCCGCTCACGGAGTGTTACCGCTTATCGGAGCAACTAGGTGTGCGCTTATTACTCAAACGAGAAGACTTAAACCACACGGGGTCTCACAAGATCAACAATGTGATTGGGCAGGCCTTATTAGCGCGTCGCATGGGCAAGTCTCGATTGGTGGCAGAAACGGGTGCTGGACAGCATGGGGTTGCTACAGCGACTGCAGCAGCCCTATTCGATATGGAATGCAAGGTGTACATGGGTCAAGTCGATGTGGCGCGACAGGAACTCAACGTTTTTCGCATGCAATTAATGGGTGCCGAAGTCGAATCAGTTTCTTCGGGTAGTAAGACGCTGAAGGATGCGGTCAACGAAGCCATGCGGGACTGGGTCGCCACAGTAGAAAACACCCACTACTGCCTCGGGTCCGTCATGGGACCTCATCCATATCCATGGATGGTCCGTACGTTCCATCACGTCATTGGTGATGAAGCTCGAGAGCAATGTCAAGCGTTGGTCAAACAAGACCCCGATGTAGTTGTTGCGTGCGTGGGGGGTGGCAGCAACGCAGCTGGAATTTTCTCAGGTTTCGCGGACGCGAACTCACGTCTGGTTGGGGTGGAACCAGCAGGTGGTGCAGCAGTTGGGCGAGGCGTGCCGGGAGTAGTGCATGGGATGGTTTCTTACCTCATGCAAGATGAGGTCGGACAGGTTCAAGAGGCCGAATCCATTTCTGCGGGACTCGACTACCCGGGCGTTGGACCCGAACACGCCTATCTAGCCTCAGTGGGACGCGCCGAATATCCATCAGTGACCGATGAAGAAGTCGTGGAGGCTTTCCAATTGCTCTCCCGTACAGAGGGCATCATCCCCGCGTTGGAATCCGCCCATGCGTTGGCTTGGGTGGTTCGAGAGTCAACTTCGCTTAAGGGTCAGGTGGTTCTCCTCAACTTGTCAGGGCGCGGGGATAAAGATGTTGATCAGATGATGGACATCTTGGGACCGGGAAGTGATCGGTGAATTCGGCCTCGAAGGTCGGGCGAATGGAAGGTTTCCTTCGAGAACGTAGGGACGCCGGAAGAAAGCTCTTGATTGCCTATATAACGGGAGGCTACGAAGGCTGGCAGGCTGCCGTGGAAACAGCGGCTGCGGCAGGAGCCGATGCGATCGAGATAGGTATCCCGTTTTCGGACCCTGTGATGGATGGCCCTGTAATTCAAGAGGCAAGCCAGACTGCTTTAGATGCGGGAGCTACCCCAGCTTCGGTGCTCGCTGCGGTGCCTGATTTGGACACTGGGGTGCCTCACGCGGTGATGACCTACTACAACTTGGCGCATCACCCGGGTCATGAAAGATTCGCTGCGACATTGGCGTCTTCAGGTATCGATGCGGCAATTCTCCCAGATTTACCGCTTGTTGAATCCGGTCCCTGGCGGGAAGCCGCCGCGCTAGCTGGGGTCGAAACGATCATGCTGGCGGCGCCTACCACTCCTGATACACGACTCCCGGAACTGTGTGAAGCTTCTAAGGGTTTCGTTTATGCGGTGGGGTTACTAGGCGTCACCGGCGAAAGAGCAGCCCTAGCGTCGACAGCTACTGAGATCGCTCAGCGATGCAAACGAGTAACTGATAAGCCTGTACTGACGGGAGTTGGTATCGGTTCACCAGAACAAGCAGTAACGGCTTGCGAAGTCGCCGATGGAGTAATTATCGGATCGGCTGTAGTTCGCCGACTATTGGACGGCGGGGGAGCGGACGGAGTCGGAGAACTGATCGCGTCGTATCGCGAAGCACTCGATGGCGGTTGAATCCGATCGTCTATGAAATACGGCTACTTCGATGAAGATTGCGAGCTATGCGAAGCTGCACGGTTTACCCATTGGTACTACGAGGACGAAATCTGTTGGATCGCTGATTGCGAAGCTTGTTCAACGCCCATGGTGGTTTGGAAGTCCCATGGAACGGAGCCCGAACCTGGCGAGGTGGATTGGATGCTTGAACGTCTCACACAGCTCGGCTTAGACCGATTTGGGGAAGGTGTCGCTTCCGTGGATCGGACCATGCGGCAGGTTCCGGACCATTTTCATGCCCACCTCCGAGATCCTCACTGGCTGTCGCGTCGTTGGCTAGAAGCTCCTAGTAAATACTCTGGTGTTGGCGGCACGCGCCAGTTTCTCAAATGAAGCGCCGAACGTTTCATCAGTTCTTTGTTGGGTTAACCCTGCTTGGTTTGTGCGTTGGCTGTGGTGACCGAACCGATTGGTCGACCAGGGGTCCAACCGCAGAGACATTTTCTGTTCAGGTGTTACTACGCGGCGCAGCCGTTTATGGAGACAGCTGCGCCACTTGCCATGGAGTTGATGGGTCCGGCGCCTTTGGACCTGATCTCCGTGGGAAAGGCCATAAGTACACGTACGAAGAGCATCGGAAAATCATCGAACGAGGCAGACGCTCAATGCCGGGATTCGGAGCCAGCCTCACCGAAGAAGAAATTGACGCCGTACTTGCCCATGTGAGGGTCGGAATTTCTGAAGGTTTTGATGAGTAATTCCTTTTACCCACAGCGGATCACGAGCTTAAGGTCGCTATGTTGGCCAAATGTTGCAGCGCGGGGATCGAGCGCCCAGTTTCACTCTTCTTGACCAACACGAAGAAAAGTGGCGCCTAGCAGATCAGCATGATCATGGGGTTGCCCTCTTTTTCTTTCCAAAGGCAAACACTGGAGGGTGTACGGCGCAGGCCTGTGGCTTACGCGACGTAGCGTCGCTAGTTGGAAATGTTCAGATTGTTGGCATTAGCCCAGATAGCCCTCGGGCCCAGGCGTCTTGGGATGACAAACACCAATTCGGTTTTCCGCTTCTATCTGACCCCAACCACAAGATTGCGTCGAAATACGGGGCGTGGGGGACAAAAAAACTTTACGGTCGTGAGTACCAAGGCATACTGCGTTCACTGTTCCTTCTGTCTCCTTCGGGCCGAATTGAGAATGTTTGGATGAAAATTTCCCCAAAGGCGACGCCGACCCAGCTACTCATGGCGTTAGGCAAATCCCATGAGTGATTACCCACACCCAATTGAGCTCCTAGCGCATCGGCCGCCCTTTCTATTCTGTGACGAGATCACAGAGTTGGAACCCGGGGTTTCTTGCACCGCCCAATGGCACTTGACTGGAGAGGAACCGTTCTTTTCCGGCCACTTTCCCGGCAGACCTACCTTGCCCGGAGTACTGATGATTGAGGCCTTAGCGCAGACAGCTGGTCTTGCCGCGCTCAGCGACAAAGAATTCCTGGGAAGGCTGCCGCTGTTCGGAGGTATTGATAAAGCGCGGTTCCGTCGCCAAGTCATTCCGGGCGACACGCTCAATTTGCAGGCCACTCTTGGTCGGATGTCCAAATTGGCGGGCAGGGCCACTGGAGTAGCGTCTGTTAACGGCGAAATAGCCTGTCAGGCAGAGATGATGTTCGTGATAGCGGACGCCACTGACCTCTGAAAAGCGAGCTATATGACGTGGGTAGCCGCCTGCGACTGCTTGACGCTGCCGATGATCGGCGGGACCGCTTCGTCCTTGAAGCCGCAGATGCTGCAGTTGGAACAGCCTTAAGTGTCAAGTGGAGCGAGCACCAGACAGCCGTTGTGACCACCGAAGCCAAAAGAATTAGACATCGAAGGACCTGGCTCCCAGTCTCGGGCGGAACCCGTGACCAGGTTGATAGCAGCCATGTCAGGATCAGGGACTGTGAAGCCAGCCGTCGGTGGAATTTGGCGATGTTGAAAGGAGAGGAGAACTGACGTTGCTTCTAAAGCTCCGGCGGCGCCTAACGCGTGGCCAGTTACCCCCTTAGTGGACGTAACTGGTGGGCCGTTTTCTCCGAATACCTTCGATATCGCCTCGGCTTCGGCGGCATCGTTTAGAGGAGTTGAAGTTCCGTGAGCGTTCACGTAGCAGATTTCCTCACTGGTGAGTCCCGCGTCCTCTATCGCCAATTGCATGCAACGCGCGGCACCGTGTCCGCCCGGGGCGGGAGCAGTGACGTGGTGGGCATCGGCGTTCGATCCCGACCCAAGAATTTCACCGTAGATGTGAGCACCTCTGGATTGAGCCGATTCCATTTCTTCAAGAATTAGGGTTGCTGATCCCTCGGTCATCATGAAACCGTCCCGATCGCGATCAAATGGCATGGATTTGCCTGAAGACGACAGGGCGGTCATGTTCTGAAATCCAGCCATCCCAACCGGTGACATCACAGATTCTGCTCCGCCGGAGACAATGACGTCGGCATAACCGGTTTGGATAAGGCGGGCGCCATAACCCAAAGCGTGAGTGCTTGCTGCACATGCCGTGGTAATCGTCTCGTTGGGTCCCTGCAACCCAAAACGCATAGAAATTGCTGCGCCGGGGGCGTTGGGCATGATCATCGGAACCATGAAAGGTGAGACTCTACGGGCCCCCTTTCGGTCGTGGACGATGACTTGTTCCTCGAAGCTTTGGAGTCCGCCTACTCCTGTCGCGTAGATCACGCCACACCGCGCCGGATCTATGGTCAGTTCGCCCGCATCTTCGAAGGCCATTGTCGCCGTCGCTGTCGCCATTTGCTGAGAGCGATCGGCACGTCGCGCCTCTTTGGTGTTGTCGTAATACGAGAGAGGATCAAAATCATGGACTCGTTTCTCACCCTCAGGTACAGCAGAATTCAATCCCTCCCAAAACGCGTCTAAACCTATTCCGGCGCAGGAAACAACTCCGAGGCCGACGATCGCGACCCTGCGCCCCTCGCTCACAGTTTTGACTCAACCAGGGCCAATGCGTCGCCGACTGTAGCTACGTCGGAAAGCTCTTCTTCTTCGACGCTGATATCAAACTCTTCTTCAAGAGCCATCACCAGTTCAACTAGATCGAGGCTGTCAGCATCGAGGTCATCAGCAAAACTTGCTTCTGCCGTAACAGCGGACGCATCCACTGCGAGTACCTCCACTGCGCAATTCTTGAACCGCTCGAAGTTGTCACTCATTCGGGTATTCCTTGGGTCGTGGGACAGTGCGAAGTGTAGAGGCTCGGGGTCAATGCCCCATGCCTAGTCCGCCATCTACGGGAATCACAGCACCGGTTATGTAGGCGCCGTTTTCCGAAGCAAGAAAATTGATCATTTGGGCAATTTCCTCTGGCTGAGCCACTCGTCCTAGAGGCACTTGGTCAGTTATGGCGGTTTGTTGTTCTTCGGTGAGGGAGGCCAACATTTCCGTCGCCACCGGACCAGGGGCGATGACGTTGGCGGTGATGTTTCGAGAGCCCAGTTCTCGGGCCATTGATCGAGCCATGCCCACCAGACCTGATTTACTCGCCGCATAGTTGACTTGACCAGCGGACCCTAGGAGGCCGACTACCGATGAAACGAAGATGAGTCGCCCCCATCTCGCTCGGAGCATCGGTCGGGCGGCTCTGCGAGCCATGCGGTAAGCGCCAGTCAAATTAGTGTCAATAACGTCCGCAAAATCGTCGTCTGACATTCGGAGAAACAGCTGGTCGCGAGTAATCCCAGCGTTCGCAACGAGAACTTCAATTGCTCCCAGTTCGTCTTCAATGGTTTCGAAGGCGCGATCTACGGCCTCGCTATCGGTTTGATCGCAGGACACCGCCAAAATACGTTCATCGTCTACATCAGGGTTTCTAGAAGTTATGGCGACGCGGTGACCGGCTTCAGCGAATAATTTCGCTGAAGCCAATCCAATGCCTCGATTGCCGCCTGTAACTAGAACCGTTCGAGGGTCGGTCATTTGCCGTCCCATGTGATGACCGCGGCCGCAGATGTCATGCCCGCGCCGAACCCCACGAGCAACAGGCGATCACCTTTCTTCACACGTCCGGCTTGCCAGGCGTCCTCTAGAGCTAAAGGGATTGAAGCGGAGGAAGTGTTGCCGGTGCGATGAATTACCATGGAAGTCTTCTCATATGGGATACCGAGCCGCTTACAAGAGGCTTCAACAATTCGAACATTGGCTTGATGTGGCACCACTAAGTCGATTTCCGCTGGTGATAAGTCGGCCATTTCGAGCGACTGACGGGCGGCATGCTCCATTGCCAGGACGGCGTTCTTGAAGATGGCTTGTCCCGACATTTGGATCGTCGCGTCAAAATCACAGTAGAGCGCTTCCTCAAGTGCGCCGTTACTGTTGACATGCCATCCATGAAGATCTCCGGGGCCCTCAGTTCTTTCGATGATGGCCGCGCCAGCGCCGTCTGCGAACAGGATGCAGGTAGCTCGATCGGTCCAGTCGACGAGCCGTCGGAGCGTTTCTGCTCCGATCACTAAGACGCGTTGGTGCCCCATGTTGATGAAGCCGTGGGCGGCAATCATTCCGTATACGAAACCTGAGCACGCCGCATTGAGATCCATTGCTCCACAACTCAGTCCAAGCAGTTCCTGGACCGTGGAGGCCGTAGCCGGGACGCGTCTATCGGGAGTGGTGGTAGCAAGGATCAACAAATCAATAGTTTGGGGGTCGATGCCGGATCGTTCGATGGCGATCTGGCCAGCTTCGGCAGCCAAACCAGCGGTGGTGCCGCCGATCCGACGTTCGTGAATTCCGGAGCGTTCTACGATCCACTCGCTGCTGGTATCAACCATTTTTTCGAGGTCTTGGTTCGTTAAGACCTTGTCGGGAAGCGCGGTACCGAGAGCGACCATTCGTGCGCCGAATAGAGAGTTTGAAGTCATGTCCACCTTCTCTAGTTTGTGCGAAGCCAAGCGATCGGCTGACGCGCAGTTACACGCTCTCCTTCGAGAGCTATGAAGTCCATAATCGCTCCAGAGAAAGGAGACCGGACTTCCTCTTCAGCGACCCAACCGACCACGTCGCCGACGGCGATGATCTGGTCACTGTCGAGTCCCTCTTGCGGTGTGAAAGTACCGGCGCACGGACTCACGACCAAGCGTTCGGTTACGTACAGGTGCTCACCTGTACCAGCCGCAGGCTGCTCCGACGATCCCAGATCAGTAACTGCTACTAGCAACGCATCCAGCTCCTCAGGCGCCCCTACCGACAAGGTCATAGATTCTTTTAGCGTTCGTTTAGCCATGCCGGTAAGAACCGTTCCCGGACCAAGTTCAACGAAGGTTGTGCATCCGGCATCGCTCAATGTGTACAGACTTTGTCTCCATTGGACAGGGCTACAGAGTTGGCTGGCGAGAAGCTGAGGCCACTCGTCTGCTTCATCGCGGGCCGTTGCATCGACGTTAGCCACAATCGGCACAGCAGGAGCGCGAACTTCGACCTCGCCCAATGCTTTTCGAAGCCGGTCTCTAGCGGGACTCATGAATGGGGTGTGAAAGGCACCGCCAACTGGCAGCGCCATCGCTCTTTTGGCACCCAACTCTTTAGCTTTCTCCCCAGCTTCGGTTACAGCCGCAGGAGAGCCAGCGATGACTACTTGCCCTGGTGCGTTGTAGTTAGCGACCCACACGTCGCCGCCAATGCGCGCGCATGCCGCGACCACAAGATCATCGTCAAGTCCCAAGATTGCGGCCATAGCCCCCTCTTGCTCGTCAGCGGCGATTTGCATTGCTTCGCCGCGTTCGGCGACTAAGCGAACAGCATCTTCGAAAGAAAGAGCGCCGCTTGCACAAAGGGCGCTGTACTCGCCGAGTGAGTGACCCGCGGCGAGATTTGGTGCAACTCCGGTACGTTCGACGGCATCCAGAACCACCATGCTGACAACAAATGTTGTGAGTTGACTGTTGCGCGTCTGTTTGAGCTCTTCGGCTTCAGCGTCGAGCAGCAGTTGGCCGACATCGCGTCCACAGGCTTCTGAGGCTTCCTCGACAAGTTCCCAACTCTCATGGTTGACCCATGGAGAGCCCATACCCGGCTTTTGTGAGCCTTGTCCGGGGAATGTAAATGCGAGCACGCGGCCTCCCTGTGCGATCACCTTATGGGTTGGACCGCACTTTGGTCCGAAAGGTTTCACATGGCCACGCGAAAACCTGTCGACCGCGGCTGCTCAAGAGGGTACGGGAACAGTTGCCTTAAATGCCACATCGGCACTCAAAGTGGTTGAATCCTTGGTGAATGCTGCCTTTGCGGCGCTAACCTCACCAGTTGCAGCCCGGGTGGTGGAATGGCAGACACGGAGGATTCAAAATCCTTTGCCCTCACGGGCGTGCGGGTTCAAATCCCGCTCCGGGCAC
>DGLO01000098.1 GCA_002388005.1 Candidatus Neomicrothrix sp. UBA4542 | reverse complement strand
AACTTCAGTGAGGTTTATAGTCGTCCTCAACCGGTGGATCGACATGTGCCAATCATTGTCGGTGGACACAGCAAAAGAGCTGCACGCCGTGCTGGTCAATTTGGTGACGGGTTCTTCCCTGGACGAGGCCGACCAGAGGAACTTGCTGAATTATTTGATCATGCGCGGCGCAGCGCTGAAGAGTGCGGGAGAGATCCAGCGTCTCTCGAGTTCACCGCTGGCGGGCCTACTACGCCAGAATTTGTTGAGCAGTTGGCTGCGATCGGCGTGAGCCGCATGATTGTGCCCCCTATGGAGCCATCTCGTTTCGCTGAATTTGGCGATGAAGTTATTACAGAGTTTTCGAGCTTCTGAGGTGTCGGATGTCTAGGTCAGTGCTTGAACGACTCTTGGCGTGGATCGACGCTTCGCCGTCGCCATACCACGCCGCCCAAAATGCGTCTGCCGATCTGACCGATGCTGGTTTCACGAAGTTCGCGACCGATGAACTTTGGAGTGATTGCGATCGGATGGTCATCTCTCGGGGTGGCGTTGTTGTCGCCGCGGCCTTTGGTAACCGAATCGATCCAGACCAGCTCGAGTTTCGTTTGGTCGGGGCTCACACCGATAGCCCAAACCTGAGAGTTAAGCCAAATCCGGACATGGGAAGTGTCGGCTACCGGCAGTTGGGTGTAGAAGTTTACGGAGGCGCTCTCCTGAACTCGTGGCTGGACCGTGACTTAGGACTTTCTGGACGGGTGGTGGTGCGGGACGGTGTCTCTCAAGAAACCTTGTTGTTAAGAGTCGATCGCCCGGTACTTCGAGTTGCGCAACTAGCCATCCACCTCGACCGAGAAGTGAACGATGGGCTGACGTTGGACCGTCAGTCACATCTCTCACCGATTTGGGGTTTGGGGGATGTTGATGAAGATGGGTTTAAGTCGTTTATCGCTCAGGAGTTGGGTGTCGAGCCATCAAGTGTCAGCTCTTGGGATGTCATGTGTCATGACCTCACCGCCTCAGCAGTTTTGGGACGCGACGGTGAGTTTTACGCGGCGCCGCGCATCGACAACCTTGCCTCTTGTCATGCCGCGGTTGAGGCTTTGCGAGAACTTGACACTCCTGCTGACGACACAATCGCAGTGGTGGTGTTATTCGACCACGAAGAAATCGGCAGCGAATCTTCAACCGGCGCTCGGGGACCGATGCTTTCCAATGCTCTGGAACGCCTGGCGAACTCGCGATCAGTAACGCGAGACCAATATCTTCGGGCTTTGACGAGGTCGTGGTGTGTTTCAGCAGACGGAGCTCATGCTGTGCACCCCAACTATGTCGACCGCCACGAGCCGGAACACCACGTTGTGCTGAACGGCGGTCCGGTCATCAAACTCAACGCCAATGTTCGCTATGCGACTGACGCAGAAAGCAACGCTATGTTTCAATCCGCCTGTCGCGTTGCAGGTGTCCCTTTTCAGCACTACGCGCACAGAACCGATCTACCATGCGGCACCACGATTGGCCCAATAACAGCCGCCCAGTTGGGTATGTCGGTCGTCGATGTTGGCAGTGCGCAATTGTCAATGCATTCCGCTCGAGAGATGGGCGGATCGGCTGATCCACAACTTCTCACATCGGCGTTGGGGGCTTTCCTCGCCAGTGCCTAGACCCGCCGGACTCAAAAGGAGTTCGACTTAAGCATGGTGGAGCTGTTCGAAGAGGTGGCTGCTGTCGTTGAAACGTCGAATAGTCCATTGACCGTCAGTCCAGATGATTTGGCTAACTGAACAGTTGTCGGCGCCGCCGAAGGCGAATGGGCGTGATCCGGTCATTCGCGCCAAGCTCGTGCCGATCACTCCTCCATGTACCGTACACAGCACCAACTGGCCCACATGTCGTGCAGCAATTTTCTCGAGGGCGTTAACGCAGCGATCACCGAATCTTTCGTTGCTTTCGGCCCCGGGGATGGCGTCCCAGCGTTCTTCGCGGACCATTTGTTGGTAGATGGGGTCGTTCTCAGCGACTTTTTGGCGGAGTAATCCGCCTTCCCACTCTCCTAGGTGAATTTCGCGTAGATCTCGTTCAATCGCAACGTTTAATCCGAGAACTTCCGCAAGGGGCGCGATGGTCTGTTGCGTGCGCTGCATATTTGTCGCGTACAGCGCGTCAATGGGCTCTTGTTTGAGGCGCTTCGCAGATTTGTTTGCTTGGTCTAACCCAGTCGCCGACAATTCGGGATTGCCTTGACCATCGATTAGGGGAAAGGGTTCTCCGGGTACGAAAGGTTGGGATGCTCCGTGGCGCAGCAGGATGATTTCAGTAGAGCCAGCGGGTCGTTGCCAACGATGCTGCGCGAACTGTTGTGGACCTTCGGCGTTTGTTGTCACGGGTTGCAACGTAGCAAGCCTGCACCGGTTCTAACCGGCGCAGGCTCACTTGTTGGGATATAGATACCCAAAGGGGGTGTCTGGTTATCGAACTACTGGGTTATCCCTCGATCACGTACGCGGCTTCGCCATGGTCACTGACGTCAAGTCCCGACATCTCGGTACTTTCGGAGACTCTCAAACCCATCACTTTGTCCAGGACCTTGGCAATGATGTAGGTCGCTGCGAACGAGAAGGCACATACGGCCACAATTGAGAGGATTTGGTTCCACAGCAAGATGCCGCCACCGAAGAAGACGCCGTCGATGAAGTCGCCGCCGGGGACCGCTGAGGAATCGGCCATGAAACCCAGCAAGATCCCGCCGACAGCTCCCCCAACGAGGTGTATGCCCACGACGTCGAGACTGTCATCGAAGCCGAAACGGAATTTGGCTTCGATAGCAAAGAAACAGATCACACCAGCGGCAGCTCCGAACACTAGTGCGTGCATGGAACCCACGAAACCGGCAGCTGGGGTAATAGCGACCAACGCCGCGACTACGCCTGATGCCATTCCGATGGTGCTGGCCTTGCCTGTCTTAGCCAATTCGACGAGCATCCAAGCGACCATGCCCGCGGCTGCCGCGATGAAGGTATTGACGAAGGCTTGAGCTGCTTGCCCATTTGCGGCTAGCGCTGAGCCGGCGTTGAAGCCAAACCATCCGAACCAAAGAATGCCCGCTCCGAGCATTACGAAGGGCACGTTGTGAGGGGCTGGTCGATTTTGCGGCCAGCCCGATCTCTTGCCGAGAACAATCGCTAGCGCTAAGGCTGCCGCGCCTGCATTGACGTGGATAGCTGTGCCGCCTGCAAAGTCGTGGGCCGGGAGGTTGAAGATCCAGCCGTCGGCGCCGTAGATCCAATAAACAACTGGGGCATAGACAACTAGTGACCAGATTGGGACGAAAACCATCCAAGCTGAGAATTTCATTCTGTCCGCCACCGCGCCCGAGATCAGGGCAGGGGTGATGCATGCGAAGGTCATGAGGAAGCCGAAAGTCGCCAAACTCTCGACGTCGTGGACTCCCTTCAGCCCGACAATGCTCAAGTCGCCTAACCACCAGCGACCACTATCTCCTGCCGCCAGGCTCCAACCCAGCAGTACCCATACAACGGGCACAATTCCCAAGCACCACATGTTCATGTTCAACATGTTGAGTGCGTTTTTGGCCCTGACCATTCCTCCGTAAAAGAGTGCGAGCCCTGGAACCATAAAGAGCACCAGAGCAGCTGCAGTCAGGATCCAGGCAGTGTTGCCTTCCATCCGTTTTTTCCTTCCGAGCGGGGTCTGAGATCCCGCTTCAG
>DGLO01000123.1 GCA_002388005.1 Candidatus Neomicrothrix sp. UBA4542 | reverse complement strand
GCAATTGTCTCTGCGTTGCGGACGGGCTGAAACCCCGCCCCGGTAGCAATAACCAACGCATGTTGATCAAGATTTTGAAGGTGCTGTTCCTGTTCTATAGGAGTGTCACCAGCGACTACCAAAATTGGAGTCTCGTTTTTTGCTCCCTCAACCAACGCTGTGATGGTGTTAGTCAAACCGGGACCGTGTGTAACTGTTGCAACCCCGAGGCGACCAGTGGCCTTGGCCCAGCCCTGCGCCATCAGCACCGCGTTGGCTTCGTGGGTCGCTGAGATGAGGTTCACTCCGTGTTCGCGCGCCAGGTTCTCTCCAATGAACAAGTTCCCGTCACCGAGAACTGCGAACACGGTATCGACGCCGTGATCCACCAACGCTTGAGCGACTGCATCGTGTCCCAACATGAAGAATTTCTATCGTATTCGCGTCAGCCTCACCCTGTCGGAGCCTTCGATATTCGGTCACTTCACGAAGCGGTAGCCCTGTGTGATGTTTGTAACAACATGGGTTTGCCCTTGCGTCTTCGGTAGGCCTGACCCGAACAAAGCCAGCATGATGCCCGCCGGCTAGGCTCCGAACGCAACTGCGGCAACCATCTGGAGGTCGACATGGCACAGAGCGACGGGGCACGATCTCCTAGCCAAGCTGCTCCAAATGACGGTCGCGTTTTCCCTGCCAAGGCAAAGGGTTCGAGACCGACCTACTTCGATGACGGTGGGGTGTCAGACGCCATGGTGCAAATCGTTACCGCTCTGGCCGGCGAAGTTTGGGCCCTGACCGAAAGAATAAGCACCTTGGAAAATATTCTTGTGGCCGAAGACCTCGTGGAGGACGGCTTCACGGAACGCTACGAACTGAGCTCCGCCGACGAGAAACAACGGCTAGAAGATGCTGCATTGTTCGCCGCGCGCATTTTTCGAGTCTTGGAAGAGATGCGTGAAGAAATCGTTAACGACGAATCGGCCGAGACTTATTTAGCGGTGGTGGATCGCGCCTTTTCAGAACTTGGAAGAAAATCATGACCCAGCAAGTGCACCCCATGCTTCCTAAAGAATCTGACTCAGAGAAATCGCGGGGGCGCTTCGTACAGGCACTCAAATCCCATATCGCAAACAGAGTCACTCCAGGGGTTCGCGAACTATATGAACACAGAGCCAAACCCGAATGGGAAGCCAACCACGGCAAAGAGCCTCAGAATCGACATGAAGTGCGGCAGTCCCTGGGCCAGATGGCGTATTACCAACTATGGAGTTCGTTACGCCGCACGAGCCAACACCTTTTGTGGTCAACCGTCGCGGACTGCATCGAAAGGCAGGCGAAAGAACTTAGTGAGGCAGCGAAGATGGAAAACCCGATTGGGTCACTGCAACTCAATCCCAATTTTGAGTTGCCCTGGTACCAGTGGGATGTAGATATCCACGCCATGCCCGGCGGCTACCGCGGTGAGTACGGTGACGGCGACGTTTTCGCGGGAGCTCTTTATGATCGCGGCGTCTACCTATATGCAATGGGTCAGATGGGTGCATTAAACGATGACTACGGGCAATCGATCATCGACAACTATCTGTCGGTTGAGCACCAGAAGTTCGCCCCCGAACACATCTTGGACATGGGTTGCACGGTGGGTCACGCAACTCTTCCTTACGCGCAAGCTTTCCCGACGGCGGAGGTCTACGCGATTGACTTGGGAGCTCCGGTTCTCCGCTACGGACATGCGCGAGCGGAGGCGTTAGGTGAAAGGGTTCACTTCTCACAGCAGAACTGTGAGGAAACTGACTTTCCCGATGAGAAATTCGATCTCATTGTTAGCCACATAGTTCTCCACGAACTACCACCCGAGGCTTTGCGCCGTACGTTCGCTGAATGTCATCGACTTCTCAAGCCCGGGGGCCTAATGGTTCACGCTGATTTTCCGGGATACGAAGGTGTCGACCATCTGTCCCAGTCAATGATCGATTGGGACACCTACAACAATCATGAGCCCTTTTGGGGTCCAATGAGAGACATGGATCTGGTGGCGGAAAGCGCGGCGGCGGGGTTCACCACAGCAAACGTGGGATCGGTAGTTGTTCCCACTGGCCGAATTTTACAAAGTGGCAAAAGCCAGCAGTCCGGTCAACTCTGGTTGTTGGTCGGTCAAAAACCGTGAGTCCCCGCTAGTTGTCGGGGTTGTACGCGACGACATCGATCTCAAGAAGTGCCCCGGGGATCAAGAGGCCTGTTACAACCGCTGTGCTGGCTGGTGGGTCCTCGGGAAAGTATTCCTTTCGGACCGCGCTGTACGCCGCGTAGTTAGCTTGGTCGGTAATGAAAGCATGGAGTTTGACGACATCGGCAAGCGTGTAGCCAGCCTCTTGTAGTACTAGCTCGACGTAGCCGAATTCCTCTCTTGCTTGCCCGGTCATGTCCTTCGTTAAGTCTCCGGCTATGCAACCCGACACGTACAGGAACGGTCCTGCTTTCATTCCTGGGGAAAAGGCCCCGGATCGGATCATCTCAGGGTGTGCGTGAGCTTTTTCAAGCGCTGTTGAGCGTATAACGGTGCCTGCCATTGATTTGGTCCTTTACATCTCGTTCTCGATGAGTACCTGGTCTGTCGGTAACGACCCAGTACCCACCGAGCTGCTGTGCGACTTGATGCTAAGCGGTATCTCGGACCCCAACCGTAATATCTGAAAACGACAAAAGACCGCCCCCGAAGGAGCCGCCAGATTCAGTTCTTTGTTGGTGTTGAGATGTTTATGGGACGACAAAACAAACGAAACGACCGGTAGGCCACAACAAATGCAGCGCTACCGATCGTATCCGTAGTTAGCTTTTGTTCAGATCAAAGGCCTCGTACGTTCTGAGCTTCATCACCCTTACGTCCTTGACCAACATCGTAAGAAACGGTTTGGTCTTCTTCAAGAGACTTGTAGCCATCACCCTCAATATTTGAGTAATGCACGAAAAGGTCATCGCCGCCATCGCTAGGAGTGATGAAGCCGAAACCTTTCTGTGAGTTGAAAAATTTAACAGTACCTTGGGCCACGTGGCCCTCCTC
>DGLO01000113.1:1796-3621 GCA_002388005.1 Candidatus Neomicrothrix sp. UBA4542 | reverse complement strand
AAGTCGACGGGCCCCATTTCCGTCCACCAGTCAGCGAAACGTGGCTGCCAGTTCTCTAATGCCCGCTGTAGTCGTCGATCGCTAGCGAGTTCGACGTTGTTCGGAATGTTTTCCGAATAATCGATTTCTCTGGGCATGTGATCACGTATCCAGCAGTTTGATTTAGGTTCGTTGATTGTCGAAATCTGGACGTGATCCGCTGCCGTACCGTTGGAGCGCGCCCTTGGGTCCACTTGCGTTTGCTCTAGCGAATATCCAATTCTGCCAGGCTGAAAGCCGAGCGAAAATTTTGGTAGCCATCGTTTCAGGTCCGCAGAAGCGATGATTGGCTTCCATCGCGGTTAAAGCATCAGGAGAAAAGCTTGATCGCTCTTCGATAAAGAGCCGTAGCTCCTCACCCCAATCCAGATCGTCCGGGGTCGCTGTCACAAGCCCCAACTGAGCAGCTTGCGATGCATCCAATTCCCGATCAACGAAGTCTGCTGCGGTGGCTATACCAGTTTCATCGCCCCAAAGTCGCGACTCCACTCGGCTAAGACCGTTCCACATCGGTACAGCACCAAAGTTGGTGGCGGTGAGTTGGATGACTGCAGGAGGCAATGGGTTGTCTTCCTCTTCGAACTGGCCGTCAAGTATGTAGGTCCGATCGGCGGCGAAAGCGAGTTCGAGAAGAATTCCAGCAAAACATGACCCCGGTTCTATTGCTGCTACCAACGTCTTCGACGTCATATCCATCCTGGATAGGCACCTTTTCCAGAGCAGCAATGTTTCGAGTTGAGCATGCTCGTTTGGGGAATGAAGCTCCGGATCGGATCGAAGGACGTCGTCGAGTCGCCCTTCGGTCCGCAAAACCAGCGTGCCGATCCGAGGAAAATCAAACCGCAACCGACAAAGAACGTCGTCAAGTTCACGTGCGGTTTGCAGCAACCAATCCGAATCGCTGGTCACCGAGACGTTCAGCTCGGCGTAATGGTCAAAAATGGTGAGATTAACCCAGCGGTAAGCGATGCTGTTATCAGAGATTGAGATCTCTAACGGAGAAAGAGGAACGGGATCGCCAGCCAATCGACTAGAGGTTGCAGTGAGAGCCTGCGCTCTCTCCGCCACTGCCTCGACAAAGTTTGTTGGTGCTGCCAGTTCGTCTACCAGACCCCAGTCCAACGCGTCCCTACCCACTGCACCCTCGGCTCTAGTGGCGAAAACGTCGGCTCGGTCCCGTCTGATGTGTCGCTTATCTGTGAGTCGGGTAAGCCCACCGGTGCCAGGGAGAACTCCCAATAACGGCACTTCAGGTAGCGAGACAGCGGTACTTCTGTCATCAACCAGAATGATGTGGTCGCAAGCTAGAGCTAGTTCGTAGCCGCCACCCGAGCAGGCGCCGTTAACCGCAGCAAGAAACCTGATTCCGCTGTGCCGGCTCGCCTCTTCAATCTCGAGTCTGGTTTCATTGGTGTATTTGCAGAAATTCACTTTGTGAGAGTGGTTGGCCTCTGCCAGCATCCCAATATTTGCCCCCGCACAGAACGTTCCCTCCAGCGCGCTAGTGATGACGACACATTTGACCTCAGGGTTTTGAAATCGAATATGACGGATGGCGTTTGCTAGTTCGATGTCGACGCCGATGTCGTAGCTGTTGAGCTTCAACTCGTAATCACCAAAAGCTGACGCAGCTGGATCAACTTCAAGCTGAAATGTCGCCACGTCGCCGGCGATTTGAAGATTCCAATGCCGAAAATCGTTTGGATGTATATCAAAGGCCGTCACGTCGCTGCCCTTATCGAAACGCCGCTAACCGACATGGCGGCAAACTCTTAAGGTGTCTTCT
>DGLO01000113.1:0-1411 GCA_002388005.1 Candidatus Neomicrothrix sp. UBA4542 | reverse complement strand
GAAAAGGGGGGATTTTCTTGAAAGAGAACGCGGTGCACCGGTTCGTGATTGAACCCGCTATCGATTCTCCCGATGCTGTAGCTGTAATAGATGCCTCTAGTGGTCTGAAGACAACAAGGAAAGAGTTACTAGAAGGGGTCCAGGCCGTAGCTCGGTTGCTTATTTCTCGGGGAGTGACACCTGAGCAACGAATTCTGATGTGCTGCGTCGATACACCGACATTTCTTATGTGGTTTTGGGGCGCAATGTGGATGGGCGCGGTTCCCGTGCCCGTTTCAACGATGTTGACTGAGAAGGACTACAGGTTCTTAATTGAAGATTCTCGAGCGTTCGGTGTCGCGTTTTCACAAGAGTTCCAAGAACTCATCACCACAGCAGGCGCAGATCAACCATTCCTTAGATGGTCACAACTTGACAGCGAGTTCGATATCTCTTCGGACGAAGCAGAGACACCAGAGCCGTACCCGTCCATAAAAGACGACATCGCTTTTTGGCTCTACACCTCCGGTACCACTGGCTTTCCCAAAGGCGCAATGCATCGGCACGCCGATTTGGGGTTCTGCACAGACATGTATGCGGCGACGGTTCTTGAAATGAATGCCAGCGATGTCGTGTATTCGGTAGCCAAGCTGTTTTTCGCGTATGGACTGGGCAACGCCGGTTATTTCCCTGCCGGCACTGGTGCGGGCGTTGTTTTGAATCCGGGCCGTCCCGTCCCAGAAACTATTGCTGCACACGTGACGACGTACCGGCCATCGCTGTTCTTTGGCGTTCCGACGTCGTTCGGGCAGCTTTTGAGTTCAGATATTTCCGATGACACTTTCGAGTCGGTCCGGGTTGCCATCTCAGCTGGTGAACCCTTACCGGCTGAGATTCACCGACGGTTCCGGGAGCGATTCGGGGTAGAGATCCTCGATGGATTAGGCACGACCGAATTAGCGCATATCGCAATATCGAATAGACCCGGGCAGTCAGTCGCTAATTCAAGCGGCACCGTAGTTGACGGCTACGAAGTATCGATCCGCGACGAAAATGGTGAAGAGGTGGCGGATGGAGAGCCTGGAACCATGCACATAAAGGGCGACTCGGTGATGGTGGGGTATTGGAACAGAACCGCCCAGACTCGGCTTGCTCTGATGGGCGAGTTCTTAGCAACCGGAGACACCTATGTCCGAAATTCTGACGGAACCTACACGTGTCTTGGGCGAACCGATGACATGTTGAAAGTAGGTGGCGTTTGGGTCAGTCCCGCAGAGGTGGAGTCATGCATATTGGAACTCGAACAGGTTTTGCAGGTCGCGGTTGTCGGTGCCCAAGACGCAGAAGGGCTAGTCAAGCCGAAGGCGTACGTCGTTGTGGTGGACTCCAATCAGAGTCGCAACGTTGAAACCGAGGTTCAAGATCACGTTCG
>DGLO01000044.1:21687-23953 GCA_002388005.1 Candidatus Neomicrothrix sp. UBA4542 | reverse complement strand
TACGAAGACGAAGACGAGATACGTCCAGGAAGTCGACCTCGGATGATGATCCTTGGATCGGGCCCCAACCGGATCGGACAAGGAATCGAATTTGATTACTGCTGCGTTCATGCGAGCTTTGCCCTCGCAGAAGCCGGCTACGAAACGGTCATGGTTAACTGCAATCCCGAGACTGTCTCGACGGACTACGACACCTCCGACAGGCTCTATTTCGAACCACTCACTCTTGAAGATGTACTTAACATCGTCGACGCAGAAAAACCAGAAGGAATCATCGTCAGCCTTGGCGGCCAAACCCCTCTAAAGCTGGCATCGACTCTGCCTGAAGGACTTGTGTGTGGCACCTCACCGGACTCCATTGACCTAGCCGAAGATCGCGAACGTTGGAACTCGCTATGCGCTCAACTAGAGATCCCGCAACCTCCCGGCGGAACAGCCGTAACCTTTGAAGAAGCGTCAGTCATCTGCGAACGAATCGGATTCCCGGCGTTGGTTCGGCCGAGTTACGTTCTAGGCGGTCGCGCAATGACGATCACATACGACCTCGACGAGTTACAGACGGCTATGACAGAGTTGGCCGCCTTCGGAGGCCTTGGTCGCGAAGGAGGACTTTCATCTGATCGCCCAGTACTCATCGATCGCTTCCTAGAAGATGCAATCGAAGTCGACGTTGATTCGATTCGAGACAGCACTGGCGAATTCCTCCTCGGCGGAATTCTGGAGCATGTTGAAGAGGCAGGTGTGCATTCGGGTGATAGTGCTTGTGCTATCCCACCGCCAAACCTCTCCCAGGAAACACAGAAAGTAATCATTGACTACACGAAACGACTAGCGGAACGTCTTGAAGTGATCGGCTTGTTGAACGTTCAGTTCGCGGTCAAACAAGAACAAGTTTTTGTTATTGAAGCGAACCCCCGAGCCTCTCGAACTGTGCCCTTTGTTGCTAAAGCAACAGGAGTCCAGCTTGCGAAAGTCGCCGCTCGGGTTATGGCGGGGGAAACTCTGAATGAACTACGTGCTTCGGGAGTGTTACCCGAAGCCATCCGGCACGGACATGTCGCCGTCAAAGAAGCTGTGCTTCCCTTTCAACGCTTCCCGGACGTAGATACGGTTCTTGGTCCTGAAATGCGTTCAACCGGCGAGGTAATGGGAATCGACCGAACCTTCGGATTGGCCTTCGCTAAGAGCCAAATCGCTGCGGGTGAAGGATTGCCCCTCGGTGGAACCATTTTTTTCTCACTAGCAGATCGAGACAAAGAACAGGGGCTCGAAGCCGCCAAAGGCTTTGTAGAACTCGGCTTTGACCTAGCTGCCACCTCGGGAACCGCTCAACTATTGGAGCGATCTGGTGTGAAAGTTGGAACCGTCGTGGCGAAACTAAGTGAAGAAGGCCGCGAAATTAGTGCTGGAGTTGACGCTGTTGAACTCATCGGAGCTGGCCAAGTCAAATTGGTTGTCAACACTCCACGAGGGCGTGGACCGCGCAGTGACGGTTACCGAATCCGGTTCGCGTGCACAGCACACAAGGTTCCCTGTCTCACAACAGTCGCCGCAGCTCGCGCCGCTGCGGTCGGGCTGAAGGAATGGATGTCCAACCCATTGGAGGTACGACCACTTCAAGAATTCCTCGATCCACAGGTGTCGCTGACATGACCTCAACGGATCACTCCGTTTACATCGGATCGGTAGCGCTTCCCAACCCAGTTATGGCTGCATCGGGAACAGTTGGTCATGGAGCGGAACTTGCCGCATACATCGATCTATCCGACCTCGGCGCTGTAGTGGTGAAGTCACTTTCAGTCGAGCCTTGGCCTGGCAACCCGGCCCCGCGGCTTCACGGCACCGCGGCCGGAATGATTAATGCAGTTGGCCTTCAAAACCCTGGTCTCGACAGTTGGATAGCGAATGATCTACCACGACTGCTCGACCACGGAGCGCGCGTCGTCGTGAGTATCTGGGGCAGAAGCATCGCCGAATACAGAGAGGCCGCATACCGACTCGCAGGCGTCGACGGCATCACGGCGATGGAGGTGAACGTCAGTTGCCCCAATCTGGAAGAGAAGGGCGACATGTTCTCCCACGCGCCCGACACCTGCAGAGCCGCAGTAGAGGCCTCGCTAGTTGCAGGTTTGCCGATATGGGCGAAACTGAGCCCCAACGTCACCGACATCGTGCCGATAGCGCGAGCAGCTCTCGATGGGGGAGCAGAGGCTCTCACGCTCACCAACACGGTATTGGGGATGGTCATAGACACCGAAACCCGTCG
>DGLO01000044.1:10361-21302 GCA_002388005.1 Candidatus Neomicrothrix sp. UBA4542 | reverse complement strand
GTGCGAGCCGTGTTCGATGTTTATGCCGCCCTCGGACCCACCCCCATCATTGGCGTCGGAGGCGTCGCCGCCGCTGAACACGTAGTTGAGTTCATGAGTGCTGGCGCCTCAGCTATTCAGGTAGGTACTGCCCATTTCGCTGATCCGAAGGCGTCAAGGCGAATTCTTCGCGACCTAGAACGTTGGTGCCGACGAAGGAGCGTAATCTCAGTTCGGTCTCTCACTGGAGCAGCCCATGAGTCCGAGTGACATCTCTCCCGAAGCGCGTTCCCGTCTCGCCCTTGCACTCGACGTCGATGATCTCGTTGAAGCAGGTCGGCTCGGTAAACGGATGTTTCCTTGGTTCTCTGTAGCGAAAGTTGGGTTGGAACTATTTTCGGCGTCTGGCCCTGAAACCATAGGAACCTTTCTCGACCAAGGATATGACGTCTTTCTAGATCTCAAATTGCATGACATTCCGACAACTGTCGGAAAGGCTGCTCGGGTCCTGGGAAGCCTAGGCGTTTCCTATGTAACGGTTCACGCATCTGGCGGACCGCAAATGCTTTCCGCCGCCGTTGACGGCCTTAGCGAAGGAGCCGCTGCGGCCGGATTAGCGCCTCCGATGGCGCTCGCTGTATCGATCTTGACCTCTGAAACCGACGCTCCCAGCGGTCTCTTCGAGGAAAGGCTCGGCTACGCGGTTCAAGCTGAATGCGGAGGAGTTGTTTGCGCAGCCAATGAATTAAGCGAAGTGAGAAGGCTTGCACCTGAACTTCTATCAGTGGTTCCAGGCATTCGACCCGACGGAGTCGCATCCCATGATCAAGGTCGACCGGCTACCCCGAGCCTAGCCATCGGCCAAGGAGCAGGGCTTCTTGTCATTGGAAGAGCGGTGACAAATTCCGAGGACCCTGAAGGAGCGGCAGACGATATTGCCGACCAAGTAGCTCAAGCGATCTAAGGAAGGGGTTGCATGTCTCGCCCCGCCATTAGACTCGTGGGCCGTGCCCAACCCGCCCAACCTTTCACCTCAACAACGCGAAGCAGCTCTTGAGAAAGCGGCAGCAGCGCGGCGAATTAGAGCGGAAACAAAAGACCGGCTGAAATTAGGATTGGTGTCTTTCGATGAGTTGCTCAACTTGGCTGACAAGAACGAGCTTGTGGGAAAGATGAAAACGCTTGCAGCTCTTGAATCCATGCCGCGACTCGGGAAAGTTAAAGCGCGGCGACTCATGGAGCAAGTAGGCATTGCTGATAGCCGTCGACTACGAGGCCTAGGCGAAAATCAGAGGAGTCAACTCCGCGCTTTCTTCGCGGGTTGAATTCTGTCGGCGAGACGTGAGGGTGCGAGCGCAGTGACCCAAGATAGTGACCCAATCGTGTTTGTTGTATGTGGAGCGGGCGGGGTTGGTAAAGGAACAATTGTCACGGAATTAATCTCGCGAGACGACAGCCTGTTTCTCAGTCGGTCCTGGACAACTCGGACTCAAAGATCCGGCGAAGCTGACGACGCATACGTGTATGTGACCGAAGAACAGTTCGAGGCTCGCGTCGCCGAAAATGGATTTTTCGAGTGGGCTAACTTTTTTGAGCATCGATATGGAACACCTACCCCTTCGATTCCCGAAGGTCTCGATTTGGTCCTTGAGATTGATGTTCAGGGAGCTGTAGCTGTTAGAGAACGTGAACCAAAAGCAGTTGTCATCCTGGTCTTGCCGCCTAGCCGAGCAGAACAAGTCGACCGGATGAGAAAGAGGGGAGACAGCGAATCGCACGTAGCTCAGCGTCTAGCTACCTCCGATGCCGAAGAAGAGGCTGGGAGAGAACTGGCGGACTTAATAGTCCTCAACGGTGAATTAGACGCAGCGATTGAGGTCATCGAGTCGTTCATAGTCGAAGTTCGAGGCCAACGTCCACAACGATGAGATCTCTATCGGCGGGAACCGCCGTTCGAGCGCCGAAGGCCGCTGATAGGATAGTGGGTCCGTTCGGATCGCTTTAAACTTTCAGAGGTAGAGCAGATGTCTGAAGAGCAAGACACGATGATTACCCCCGGCCTTGAGGCTCTGCTGAAGAAAGTAGATTCAAAGTTCACACTCGTGAGTTTGGCCGCAAAGCGGTCCCGCCAACTCATCTCTTATGACCTTGGGTTAGGCGAAGGCGGCGGAACTGAAGTGCCTCCTCAGGTAACGAGCACCGCACGTAAGTCGTTGTCGATGGCGTTCGAGGAAATCCACGCCGACAAGATTAGTTACGAACGCTTTGACCCGGAGGAACGGGCCCGTCTCGAAGCTGAGGCGTTAGCTCAAGCGGAAGCTGACGCAGCTGCGCTTGAGGCTGTGCCCGACGAAGAGTAGGTCGAGGATTATTCGATGCTGGCCAATCGCCGCATCGTCCTCGGGGTAACTGGGGGAATTGCCGCCTACAAGGCGGTTCTCCTTTGTCGGATGCTCGTGGACGCGGGAGCACATGTGATTCCCGTCATGACCGAGAGCGCTCAGCGATTTGTCGGCAAAGCTACTTTCGACGCGCTGGCATCAGAACCGGCGCGAACATCAATCTTTGACGATCCTGACCCAATCCCACACACGACGCTCGGACAAACTGCCGATCTGATAGTTGTCGCCCCTGCCACGGCGCGAATTATTGGTAGCTACGCGAGCGGAATATCTGACGATCTGCTTACGGCCACCCTCATCGCAACCAGAGCACCAGTAGTGATCTGTCCAGCGATGCACACAGAAATGTGGGAACACCCTGCTGTGCAAGACAATTTGAAACTCCTCGAACAACGAGGTGTGCACCTTGTTGCTCCGGAGGAGGGACACCTCGCAGGAGGTGACCTAGGGGCTGGTCGCCTCGCCGCGCCAGAGGCGATTTATGAAGCGATCGAAAACACCTTGTCGAACGGAGACCTCCAAGGTCGGACCGTCCTGGTAACTGCAGGAGGGACACGAGAGGCTATCGATCCAGTGCGTTATGTGGGGAATCGTTCCACAGGAAAACAAGGCTACGCGGTGGCGGAGGCGGCTAAAGCTCGCGGCGCGACCGTCACTTTGATATCGACCGTTGCCGCGGCGGCTCCCAACGGAGTTGAAGTCGTTCGCGTGGAATCGGCAGCACAAATGCATGCTGCGGTGCTGGAACGATCCGAGGCTGACGTCATTGTGATGACAGCCGCCGTTGCTGATTTTCGGCCAGTGACAGCTTCTGATTCGAAGATTAAAAAGGTTGAGGGACCACCAAAACTCAAGCTGGAACCAACCCCCGACATCCTCGCGGAGTTGGGGGCGCTGAAAAAGCCCGGTCAGGTCATCGTCGGCTTCGCAGCCGAGACAGAAGATCTGGCGTCGCACGCTCAGAGCAAACTGGAACGAAAGAATGTTGACGTTATCGTGGCGAACGATGTTTCGGCCCCCGAGGTCGGTTTCGCCTACGACACCAACGAAGTGACAATATTCGTTGCTGACGGATGTCAACGGCACGTATCACTCAGATCTAAACGACAAATAGCTGAAGAAGTGTTGGACACCGTCGGTCAAATACTCGTTAGGTGAAGTGAGCCACCTTTCGGTGCGCTTTGTCGCCTAGCCTTAAGCCGTTCTGTCGAGCAATCAGGAGAGACGGCGTGAGTCGATGGACTTTCACATCGGAGTCGGTGACCGAAGGTCATCCCGACAAAATGGCTGATCAGATATCTGACGCCATCCTCGACGCCATGCTTGAGCAAGACTCGGCAAGTCGAGTTGCGTGCGAGACCATGGTTACTACGGGGTTGGTAGTAGTCGCGGGAGAAATCACCACCAGCGGTTTTGTTGACATTCCCTCCGTTGTTCGGGACACCATCAACAGCATTGGCTACGACCGAGACTCCTTAGATTTCAACGGAAGTACATGTGGGGTCATGTTGACCCTTGACGACCAGTCACCAGATATCGCTCAAGGGATAAGTGACTCCGAAGAAGTGCGGAGTGGCAACGCAGGTGAGGAAGACGTGTTGGATCGCCAAGGAGCTGGCGATCAAGGGATGATGTTCGGCTACGCGTGTCGAGAAACCGAAGCATTAATGCCGCTTCCGATACATGTCGCACACCGGATGGCAGAACAACTCACCGAAGCTCGGAAATCGGGACAGGTTCCATACTTGCGTCCAGATGGCAAAACACAAGTTTCATTTGAATACGAGGATGGTCGGCCGACGAGACTCAAGACGGTGCTTGTTTCAACGCAACACAATCCCGGCATCGACCGTGATGGCATGATTCGTCCCGATCTAATCGAACACGTCATTCGACCAGCCGTACCTTCTGAGTTCGCGGACGATGATTTCGAAGTATTCGTGAACCCCACTGGCAACTTCGTCGTTGGAGGACCTGTCGGGGACTGCGGACTTACGGGTCGAAAAATTATTGTGGATACCTACGGGGGTTATGCCCGACACGGTGGCGGTGCCTTCTCAGGAAAGGACCCATCGAAAGTGGATCGGTCTGGGGCTTATGCGACCCGGTGGGTTGCAAAAAATCTCGTCGCTGCCGGCGCGGCTGATCGATGTGAAGTCCAAGTGGCCTATGCGATCGGTGTTGCTCGACCGGTTTCGGTTCTCGTAGAAACGTTCGGCACCGAGAAGTTGGATCCCGAACAAATAAGCGGGGCGATCAACGAAGTGTTCGACCTCAGGCCAGCAGCGATTGTCCGAGACCTGGACCTTCGACGACCTATCTTCCAACCCACCGCCTCTTATGGTCACTTCGGTCGTGATGCATCTGATGACTTCTTCACATGGGAACGAACTGACAGGGTCGAAGACCTACGTTCTGCTCTCGGCCTATAAATTTCTTGCTGAATTCTCAGCGTCCCACCCTTCGAGCAGAATTTCGTTGTGTCCCGGGTAGTTCGAATCCTCCCTGACGAGCCCGCTGTAGATAGAGACTTCGACTATCTCTTGCCAGACGTGCTCTCAGACTCACCTGGATGCCCCCCGATCCGGGTGGGCACGCTGGTGCGAGTGGACTTACGCGGTCGCCGAATACGTGGCTGGATCACAGCTGTTGACGTGGATCCGCTGCCCGGAGTCGACTTGCAAGAGATAAAGAAGGTGAGTAGCTGCGGACCGCCACCCGCTGTAGTTGATTTAGCTGCTTGGGCCGGTAGTCGTTGGATGGGTAGCCGGGTCCACTACCTGCGAACAGCAACTCATGATCGCGTCGTGTCGTCAATCCCGGACCTGGTTCACCGACCACATGCGGTGTCACCGGACAACAAGCTGGCCGAAGAAGCTTTCCTTCGTCGAGGTGCTGTAGTTCGTACCCCTCCTAATAGCGACGATTTTTCTCTTGCTGTTGCAGCGGCCTCCTACGGTCGAGCCCTGATCCTCACGCCAACTCTTGCCAGGTCGCAGCGGCTTGCCACCACGATGAGGAGAGCAGGCATAGAAGTAGCAGTTTTTCCTCGGGACTGGGGGGCCTCGGCTGCAGGAGCGGTCACGATTGGAGCAAGATCAGCGGCCTGGGCTCCGGTCGACAACCTTGACGCAGTCCTAGTCCTCGACGAACACGATGAGTCATATCAGCAAGAATCTGCGCCCACTTGGCACGCAAGGGATGTCGTTCTCGAACGAGCCAAACGTGACGGAGCTAGATGGGTTATAGCGTCGCCCACACCATCGCTCGAAGCCTTGACCTGCGGAGCTCCCTTGCTGACCCCCGACCGCGCTGCGGAGAGAGCTGGTTGGTCGATTTTCGATGTCGTTGACCTTCGTGACGAACCTCCGCTAGCCGGGTCGTGGTGTTCAGAAACACTGTCGCGGGTCCTAAGAGACAATCAGAAGGTTGTGTGCGTCCTCAACCGAAAGGGCCGCGCTCGCTTCGCCTATTGTCAGCAATGTGGTGAACTCGCTCGCTCAGAAATCACGGGTCGAGCCTTAGGTTTGGACGGCAACCGACTGGTTCACCCAGTCGACGGCGATGACAGACCAGCCGTATGTCAATCATGCTCTTCAACAAAATTTCGTCGCGTGAAACTTGGGGTCACAGGTGTTGCCGAGGAACTGGAACAAATAGCGCGTCGACCTGTCGGGGAAGTCAGTTCAGATAGCGAACCCTTAGCCACAGAATTTGATCTATATGTTGGAACCGAGGCTGTGCTCCACAGGATTGAGCGAGCAAATGTGGTCGTCTTCCTTGACTTTGATCAAGAGTTGCTGGCGCCGCGATACCGTGCAGCGGAACAAGCTATGTCGTTACTTGTCCAAGCTTCTCGGGTGGTGGGTCGACGTGAAGACGGAGGAAGAGTTCTCATTCAGACCCGCATCCCACAGCACCCGGTTTTGGAAGCTGCCCGAACAGCGGATCCCGGCTCCTTAGCGCGCACAGAGCTGAGGATCCGTCGCGAATTGCGTCAACCGCCAGAAGCTCATTGGGCAATTATCTCGGGCAGTGCCGCAACAGAGTTTGTTCGAAGCATAGGGAATCCGGAGGGACTCGAAATCCTGGGTCCGAGCAATGATCGGTGGCGTATCCGTAGCGTCGACCGTGAACATCTGGTTGCCGCGCTGAAGTCTGTCGATCGCCCACCTGGCAGATTACGCATCGAGATCGATCCCCTGAGAGCCTGATTGGCCGACACCGATACGCTGGGATGATCATGAGCTACCAAATCCGAGTCTTAGGCGACCCAGTCCTTCGGCAAGAAGCGCTCCCAATCGAAAACATCGATGGGCGCGTGGTCCGCATGGTCAAAGACATGGTGCCAGTGATGTATGAAGCCGAGGGTATTGGTCTGGCTGCTCCCCAGGTTGGGATTCAGAAGCGTCTCTTCGTGTATGACATGGGTGAGGGTCCGCAGACATTGGTGAATCCACAAATCACCGAATCTGACGGCGAGTGGGCTTTCGAAGAAGGTTGTCTTTCCGTACCTGGGCTGTCCTTTGAAATTATTCGTCCAAAGCAAGTCCATCTAGTGGGCCGAGATTTGGAAGGCAACGAAGTTTCTATAGAAGCCGACGAACTGTTATCACGCCTTTTTCAGCACGAACTTGACCATCTCGATGGGATCTTGCTGTTGGATCATCTGGACCGCGACCAACGCAAGGCCGCACTCAGCCGATGGCGCGAGATACAGTCACTCCGCGGTGCGGACGACTTGAGCCCCGGAGGGCTTTCATTATCGTGACAACACGGTTACCCGCACCTCCCGAACGTCCTCGTTCTGTCGTCTTTTTTGGAAGTCCAACAGCCGCAGTACCCGCCTTGAGGGCCCTGGTTCGCGCTGGCTTCGACGTTCCTTTAGTCGTTTCGATGCCGGATCGCCGCAGAAGTCGGAGAGCCAAGCCATCTCCGACGCCGGTCAAAGAAGCGGCCCGTGCACTTGGAATAGAGGTGTCTGAAGAACCATCAGACGCGCTGACAGTAGAGGCGGACTGCGGTGTGGTGGTGGCGTACGGCAGGTTGTTCACCAGCGAACTGCTGTCGCGGTTTCCGATGATCAATGTCCATTTTTCGTTATTGCCGAGATGGCGCGGAGCCGCGCCGGTGGAGAGAGCCCTACTTGAGGGCGACGAGAAGACTGGTGTTTGCATCATGGGTGTCGACGCTGAACTAGATACCGGCCCGCTGTACCGACAGCGCGAAATCAACATCGGGCCCGCGGTGACCGCAACCGAACTGCTCAACCAACTGGCGTCCCTCGGGGCGACCGAGCTGATAGCCGCTCTAGAAAGTGGCCTTCGCGACCCAGTTCCTCAAGTGGGAGAAGTAAGCGTCGCAAAAAAGATCTACCGAGAGGATCTACAACTCGACTGGGCTCGACCCGCAAAAGACTTAGACAGAGTGATCCGAGTGGGCGGAGCTTGGACCACCACGGACTCCACCGTGCTCAAGGTTCACGAGGCGTGCCCGGTTGAAGGAACGGCCCTGCCCGGGTCGATCAGCCAAGACTTGGTCGGAACTGGGCGAGGCTTATTGCGGTTGCTAGTTGTTCAACCAGAAGGAAAATCCAAATTAAGCGCTTCGGCGTGGATCAACGGTGCTCGGCTCGGACCGGACGCGTATCTAGGCACGTGAAAAAGCTAACTAGTAGGCAGGTCGCGGTTCAAGCGTTGATCGAGATCGAAGAGGGCGCTCGCGCGAATGACATTCTTGCGTCGTCCTTGGCTTCTACAGGGGAAGGGCTAAGTGCACGCGATCGAGGGTTCGTGACTGAATTAGTCCAAGGAACGACCCGCATGCGCCGAGCGATCGACCACGTCTTGCAACCATTTCTCAGAAGAAAACTGGATCCCGACGTCCGTGCTGCTCTTCGCATGGGAACACATCAGTTGATACACCTTGGCACACCCCCGCACGCTGCAGTAAATGACACCGTCGCTGCTACAGCCAAAAGAGCGACCGGATTGGTCAACGCGGTATTGCGCAAGGTGTCAAGCGTTCACCCTGAATGGCCGAACGAGGCGACTCGGTATAGCTATCCGGATTGGATATGGGATCTCTTCGTCAACACATGGGGTCAGGATGGGAGAGCGTCACTTATAGCGATGAACTCACCTGAGCGGCCTTCTCCTCGACCGGACGGCTATATACAGGGACGAGCATCAAGATGGGTAATTGACGAGGTTGATAATGCATCGCCAGAGGGAGGCTCCATAGTGGACTTGTGTGCGGCCCCTGGGGGAAAAACCACTGCCCTCGGAGCCCAGTGGATATCCCCCGTAGCGAACGAAATAGACAGGTCGCGAGCTGAGAATCTACTCGGAGTAGTCAGCCGGTTCCGGCCAGGGACGGCGGTAGTGATAAGCGATGGCACCTCCGCTCCATTTCGCGACGGATCCTTAGACGCTGTGCTGGTAGACGCACCGTGCAGTGGACTTGGCGCGTTAGGACGACGCAGCGACGCTCGTTGGCACATTTCGGAGGCGGCGATTAACCGCCTGGTATCCACTCAAACAGCGTTACTTGACGAAGCCTTCCGAATGCTTCGCCCAGGAGGAGTTTTGAGTTACAGCGTGTGCACGGTGACTCGCCAGGAAACTATTGAAGTGTCTGAGGGCTTTGGGGCTTCACATCGAGAATTACTGAATCTGGCCTTGGAAGGAAGTCATTGGCGTCCGCTATCTCAAGGGGGGGTTGTTCTCCCTCACGATTTCGGAACTGACGGAATGGCGATGTTTCAATGGAAACGCCAATAGATGATTTCCACCGAGGAGTAGATCATGCGCATTGGACTGATTTCGGATACACATATCCCTGAGGCTGGCCCTGACCTCTGGCCGCAGGCGTATGCAGCGTTTGAGGAATGTGACGCCATCCTCCACGCGGGAGACATTTACGACGTTTTGGTGATCGATAACCTCCAGCAGATTGCACCGACATGGGCGGCTCGGGGCAACGGTGACGATGGATCGTCGGGACGACTAGTTCAACCTGACCACCCCCAACTCGCCCCCTCCTGGGTTCACGAATTCGATGGTGTCAGCGTCGGATTGACGCATCACATGCCGATCCCGGAGTTACCAACCTATGGAGTCGGTGATGCTATAGATCGACACTTCAACGGGGCTGACCTCGACGTCGTGGTCTACGGCGACACTCATGTGGAGCACATCACAACCATTGACGGCGTCTTATGTGTTAACCCAGGGTCACCTACATTTCCGCACAACCTTTCTGTTCAACTAGGCACCGTTGGGTTTCTTGACATCAGTGACGAGAAAGTAGGGGCCTCAATATGGCGACTTACCGACGACGGCATCAAACCATTCGATTGGGACACCTGGGGGCGACCCTGGTGACGGTTGACTAACGTCACATATGTTTCTGTTGCCTCACCAAGGGAAGTAGAGCGATGGACAAAACGACATGGTTGGCTGCCACCATTGAAGAACCCGTGGACTCATTAGAAGAGATCGTCGATCCTCACCATCATTTGTGGGATTTTCCGACTGGCACATACCTTCTCCCGGAATTACATCAAGACACTGGTGCTGGTCACAATGTGACGCAGACCGTTTTCGTTGAATGTGGGGCGGGATATAGAGATCAAGGGCCCGAACATCTTCGACCCGTAGGCGAAATTGAGTTTGTACGTGGGCAGGCTGAACTTTCTGCCGAACAAGAGGGTGCTGAAATTGCAGCAATCGTTGGTTTCGCTGACTTGACGCGAGGGGAGGCCGTAGAAGAGGTCTTAGAGGCTCAACAGGTGGCTGGCGGCGGCCGATTTCGAGGTATACGCCACGCGAATGCGTGGGACGCGAGTGACCAGATTCGTGAATCGCATACCAAACCACCCGCCGGTCTACTTGGCCATTCGAACTTCCGCGCAGGCTTCGCCAAACTCGGCGAAATGGGGTTCAGCTTCGACGCATGGATGTTTCACCCCCAAGTTAAAGAGCTGGTGGACCTGGCGGCCTCCGTGCCGGAAACCCCGATTGTGCTGGACCATTTAGGTGGTCCTCTCGGAATTGGACCCTACGCGGGCATCCGAGAGGAGGTCCGAGCAACGTTGCGACCAGCTCTCGAAGCTCTGGCTCAACATGAGCAGGTGGTGGTCAAAGTAGGTGGAATAGGAATGAGTATCTACGGAGTTGGCTTGAATCGATTGCCAGAAGCCCCTACCTCAGAACAGGTAGCAGAATTATGGAGCGAAGACATACGGCATTGCGTTGACACATTCGGACCCGAGCGCTGCATGTTTGAGAGCAACTTCCCGGTTGACAGGCAAGGCTGTTCCTACACCGTTCTTTTCAATGCGTTTCAGCGAGTTGCAGAAGAGGCAGGTTGGAGCAGTGTGGAACGCGCCGAACTGTTTTCGGGAACCGCTCGCCGATTTTATCGTTTGAACCCATAAACCTACGCCAGCGCCCGAGCTCCAATCCTCTCGCTTGTTGTTGCGACATTGGAGCTCTCATGACCGGAAACCATGCGCCACTTAGAAGAAGACTTCCCCCACCCAAGAGTTGATCCGAAT
>DGLO01000044.1:0-9988 GCA_002388005.1 Candidatus Neomicrothrix sp. UBA4542 | reverse complement strand
TATGGACAAGTCTGGATTCCACTCAAATTAGGCCTGTAGGAGACTGACTTAAGCTGGCCCATTGAGACGCGTCATGGCCATACAGAAGTCGACAACCATGTTCATCTCTTAGCTCTTTCAGGTTACGCATCGAATCCAACTGCATCTCGTGATTAAAGCCAAATGGTGGTAAAAGCATCTCTTCAAGCACCTCTTTCCAGTAGACGCAGTCACCCGTGAGAATGACAGGTCCGCTTGCTAAATTCACTCGAAGAGATTGATGCCCGGCCGTATGGCCCGGCGTCGGGATACAAATCACTGAACCGTCGCCGAAAACATCGTGGGTGCCATCGACTTTCAATACGTCGTGACCTAGATCAAAATCCGCTGGGTTATAGACCTCGTGCTCAATCAGTTTCGGGTGATGCCCGGACGTCCACTCAGAACGCTGCACGATGATTTGGGCATTAGGTACCAGGGCTGTTCCGCCGCAATGGTCGAAATGGAGATGACTAAAGACGATCTTGTCTACTGAAGAAGGATCTATCTCGACGTCCTCGAGACGCGCAGAGACCCTGTCCGCGGGATTGAAACGTGACGCAAATTGGCGAGCCATCAACGGATATCTTGCGGCCACGCCATCAACCAAATCGTGATGAAGTCCCGTATCAAAGAGGAGAGTCTGCCCGCTGGGGTGCACAACTAGCCAACTAGGGATCGGCAGATCAACGTCTCCATTTGCGCCGGCGACGACCGATGACGCTGCAGTGGAAAGCCAACCGCACTCAAGGGGAACTAACCGGAGGTCAGTCATTGCGAAAAGTTGCGGTTCCGAGACGGAGAGACCTTCCTGATCATCCTCTAGTTCCCTTCGCGGTCCCAGAGTTGATCAGTTAACCGGCCACATCGCTCCTGGATCGACTCCAAAGCATCGCAGATCGCATCTTCCCTGTAGCGCTGACCAACGACCTGGACTGCTGCCGGACGTTCGTCAATCAGATCCATCGCCACCACCCCGGCCGGCAAACTCAGGTAGTTGATTGCCATGGAGTATGCCGACGCTTCGAGAAAGTCTTTACAAGCATCGAAGCTTTGGAGGTCATAGTCCCAATCGTAAAGACGGTTCATATAGAACGGCGTAAGAACAAGCGGATAGTCAGCCAGAAACAGGTTCCAATCCCGCATCATTCGGGTCCGATCCCCGAAACCATTTATGTAGTCCTCGAGTTCAAGGAGTTCACCCATCTGAAAGAAGTAGTCGAAGGTTGTCTTGATGTCTGAGCTTCCGTACTCGTTGACCTGCGGCATGAGCGCTGTATTCATTTCGGTTGTCAATGTTCGAAACCAGTCTCTGAACGGTTCTTGAATCGATGGGGTTTCAACTTCGACCACTTGATAACCAGCATCGGTCAAGGCCTCCGCCGCCCTATCTATCAATCTGAGGATCCCGTCGTGGATCGGATAGCCACAAGGATCTTTGGTTACGGCAACCGATATCGGGTCGGTGAACGAAGGGCCCTTCCATGGGATCGGAGGGCACAAAGGATCACGTGCATCGGGTCTGATCATGACCTCTGTAGCGAGTGACAGATCACTTGCGTCGCGCGACATGATTCCCTGCACTGACATCACCTGAGAGAGAGGACTCCGCTCCGCTGCGGCGCTGGAATTGAACACCGGGATCCGATTATTGGTCGGTTTCACCGTTGTGATCCCGTTTGCGAGTGCTGGAAACCTAAGAGATCCGCCGATGTCATTTCCGTGGTGTAACGGACCGAATCCAGCGGCTGCGGCAGAGCCGCCCCCACCCGACGAACCCCCCGGGCTAGCGTCCTCGTCCCAGGGGTTATAGGTGCGACCCCGTAACGGGTTCACCGTGGTTCCACGCATCGAGAATTCGGGAACGTTGGTTCGACCGATGATGATGGCTCCGGCATCTCGCAGATTGCGGACTAGAGGAGCGTCCTCCGACGCGATTAGGTCCGCAAACGCGGGCACGCCGTTCGGCGTCGCCTGGCCAGCGACATCAATGTTTTCCTTAATTGTTACCGGCACTCCGTGAAGGGGGCCGGCGCCATCGCCACGAGCTAGGCCAGCATCTGCATCGGCGGCAGCGGCCAGAGCTTGTTCGGGAAATTCAACGGTAATGGCGTTGAGGTCGGGATTCTTCGCTGCGATGCGATTCAAAACGCTTTCAACTACCTCGGTTGCCGAGAAATCTTTTTCTCGAATCCCTTGGGCTAGATCTCTTGCACTCAACTTCCATAAATCTGTCATTGTTACCCTTAAAGACCCTTTCCGAGTGGCCGATGATCGGGGAATTCCGCATCCCTGTTCTCAGTACTGGCTCTGAACGCTTCGGCCATGTCATCAGTGTCGAACATGGCCGCATTCCAAGTCGCAATGTATTCAAGTCCGTCGGCGACGGAGTGATCGCGGCCGTAGTTAAGCGTTCTCTTGGTTCCCCAAATGGCCATAGGGCTCTTTGACGCAATCTCGCCAGCTATTTCGAATACGGCCTCCAGCATCTCATCTTGGTCACCGTAAATTTCGTTGACAAAGCCACGTTCTTTCGCTTCTGCCGCTGACATATTCCGGCCCGTATAGGCGAGTTCGCGAACCACCCCTTCGGGCACAAATCTTGGCATCCTCTGCAGGGTTCCCACGTCCGCCGTCATCCCAATGTTGATCTCTTGGATACAGAAGAAGGCGTCGTTTGTCGCATAGCGGAGGTCAGTAGCAGAGACCATGTCAATTCCTCCACCGATGCAGGCTCCCTGAATCGCCGACAAAATCGGAAGACGACTTTCTTCCATGCAACTGAAAGTGCGCTGCAGTTGTAGCGCGGTAGAGCGGAACCCTGCTCGTTGTCGACTCCCGTGCTTTGCCTGTTCTTGGTTACTCACGTTGTTGTTCCCAGCGAAAACGCTTAGGTCCATTCCTGAGCAAAAGTGTCGGCCCTCCGCAGAGAGAACGATGACTCTCGCGTCGCCCCCAGCTGATAATTGGTCAATAATTTCCGGCAACTCTTGCCAGAACTCAGGAATCATCGAATTTGCGCGCTCAGGTCGAACCATTCGCACATGCGCTAGGTGGTTGGTTGTTTCAACTTCGAAGCAGGTATAGGTCACATCTGGACCCTAGAGCGCGCAAGAGAATCATGCGACCTTGTGGGTCGGTTCTGGCGATCAGCCAGACAACATGACGCCCATCACCAAAGCCGCTAAGGATGTGAGAAGAGCAAGCCCCGCGCTGGCACCTCGGACAGAGGCTCTGTCCGTCGTTTGATGCAGCCAGGCTCCCGCTCCTGAAATCGCGACCAACAGCATCTTTATGCCCAGCAATGCGTTCCAGCCTGCGCTGGTGTCAGGCAAAGAAACCATGTTCCAGATACCAGTGAAGACGGCAAGGCCAAAAAATGGCCACGCGATGCGTCCAAACGCCTTGGCAATGCTCGGCAGTGCTTCGGGATGTGTTCGCCGGACCGCTGGAACCAGCGCACCAACCACAATTTGTCCGCCAACCCAGACGCAAACCGCCACGATGTGCAGCAAGACACGGACGGTGTCAACGTCAAATGAAACATCAAGCATTATGAACCTCTTATTTTTTGACGGGTTCGTTCAGCCCGTTCGTTGAATCTTAGGAGAATGTGACTTGCATTAGGGGCGAAGAAGACGCGCCATATTGTCGGCATAAAACTTATCGAGTACCTCTTCTGACATTCCCTCCAGAGAAGCTTCGAACCGTCCGAGAGGGTTTCTACCGCCTTCGATATGGGGGTAGTCGGAAGAAAAAAGATAAAGGTCAGGGTTTGACTCTCGGATCATCGCCCCCACGTCTTCAAACGGGTAGGGCGTAAAGGCCATCTGGCGTGAAATCAATTCCGACGGAGGGGTTTTCAGTGCCTCCAGATCAGGTTCTGATCGCTTCCAAATCTGAGCTATTAGGTCTAATCGACGAAGAAGCGAAGGCACCCACCCAGCGCCAAGTTCTACCGCAGCGCCCCGCAGATTTGGATGGCGTTGAAGAACCCCATCCAAGACCAATGCACCAACGAAGGTTTCTGCTGCGTGGTGGAGAGCGATCATGTCTTTGCCTCGCACGTTTTCTCCGCCGCCTATCCAGTCTGTCGGTACCGGCCGACCGGTGTTCATCCAATCGGGCTTGATTTGGAGAGGATTACCTCCGACGTGAAGAAGAAACGGGATCCCGGCCTCGGCCATGCGGGACCAGACCGGCTCGAGGGCCTCGTGTCCCGGTGAACCTCCTCCTGCTGGGCGGTGAGGAATCCACGCTGCTTCTAAGCCGAGCGACATAGCAAATTCGAGTTCTTCCAAAGCGGTTTCAGGCTCGTCTATCGGGAGAAGAGCAACTCCGATCAGACGGGCGTCATCGGAACAGAATTCAGCCATTGCACGATTGTGGGCGCGAGCCGCGCCATAACGAACTTCGAGATCGGCGGTTGGGTCGAAGGCGATGGGTCCGCTGAAGGTCGAAAAAACGAATTGCTGCTCAAACCCCAACAGGTCAAGAGCCAGGCGACGTTCGTGTTTATTAAACGCGCCAAGAGCGAAATACCCTTTCGGTCCAGCGATGAGATCATCGCCAAGAGCGACAAGTTCAGCGACTTCATCTGGCGTATGAGCACCCGTTCTAGCGGCTTCCTGCCACGAATCACTACTCCTTCCCCCGGCATCGAAGTTGATTTTCGGGATGCGGTCGCGCACCTTGGGATCCGCATGGGCAGTGAGGAAATCCGGCAATTCCATGAGGTGGCTATCTGCATCCAGGTAGGCGCGGTCTCGTGCGTAGGGCATGTTACGACGGTAGCTGCTCAATCCGAAGAGATGCTCGAGAAATACGGGCGATAGCCTCCCGATATGAGTCATCGCGAAAATCCTCACATTTCTTCACGCGACTCAGAAGAAGTACCTGTGTCAGCCACTGTCCTGCCGGCCAAGGTGCTAACAGTGTCCGATGGGGTGATGAGCGGAACTCGCGACGACAAAAGTGGTGAAGCCCTGGTGTCGAGTCTCGTTGCTCATGGATTTGAAGTAGTCGAACGGCGCGCTGTTGCTGACGGAATAGAAAATGTTTCGGAATGTCTGGTTGCCATGGCGAAGGACTTCGCGGGCGTTGTCATCACTACAGGCGGCACGGGATTTACCGAACGTGACCTCACGCCCGAGGGGACGCTCCAAGTGCTCGAAAGAGAAGCCCCAGGCATTGCTGAAGCAATGAGGTTAACCAATCCCCTTGGCCGCCTATCTCGAGGGGTTGCCGGGATCGTTGGCCGATGCATCATTCTCAACACTCCGGGCTCTACGGCGGGTTGCGTTGAGTGCTTCGAAGCTGTGGCAGATGTGATACCTCATGCTTTGCGACTACTTCACGGCGAACGGTTGCACTAGAAGTGAATATCTCGGAACATCCCACTGACGCAGCCTTAATGGACCGGGCGATAGCGAGTGCGGCCACCGTCAGAGGCACCACTGCTCCCAACCCTTGGGTGGGTGCGGTGCTTCTCAGCGGGACCGGAGAACTATTCGACGGCGCGACCCAACCGGCGGGCGGCTTACACGCGGAACGGGTCGCCCTTGACGCAGCCGGCAAAGCTGCTCAAGGAGCAACACTGGTCACGACACTCGAACCCTGTTGCCATACCGGTAGGACAGATCCATGCGTGGATTACATAATCGACGCCGGAATAGTTCGCGTCGTCGTAGGTCTTACCGACCCAGATCCTCGAGTCACCGGAGCCGGTATAAGCGCCTTACGGGATTCGGGAATCGAAGTTATTGAGGGAGCGCAGAGGCAGGCAGTTACAGATCAACTTGAGCCCTACTTGCATCATCGAACTACAGGCAGGCCCTGGGTGGTGTTGAAGATGGCGCTCACCCTCGATGGCCGAACCGCCGCACCCGATAGTTCATCCCAATGGATAACAAGCGAAGAGGCCAGACATGACGGTCAACTCCTCAGAGCCCGCTGTGATTCGGTCTTGGTAGGGGCCGGGACAGTGAGGGTGGATGACCCACTACTTACTGTGCGAGACGTTCCCGGAAGCGATCCCCAACGCATTGTCCTAGGTCGAGCCGCAGATGATGCGGCAATTCATCCTTGCTGGCAAATGCAAGGAGAACTGGAAGCGATGCTTGACCAAATGGGAGAAGCAGGTGTGGTTGACCTATTGGTCGAAGGTGGAGCCAGCGTGGCAGCCGAGTTCCACCGTAAGGGCTTAGTCAACGAATACGTCATGTACTTCGCCCCCGCATTCATGGGGGGCGACGACGGCCGACCAGTGTTCGCTAACGCGGGTTCTGCGACAATGTCGGATCTATGGCGCGGAGAGCTTCGCGATATTCGCAGAGTCGGAGTTGATCTTCGAATAGAAGTCCGACCTATGGGAGGCAACTGATGTTTACGGGATTGATCGAAGAGGTCGGCTCTTTCGTAAGCAACGACAGTGAACGATTTCGTTTTCTCGCAAATCGAATCTTGGAAGGGACCGCGGTCGACGACTCGATAGCAGTCAATGGATGCTGCTTAACGGTGGTCGCATTGGGAGAGGACTGGTGGGAAGCTGACGTTTCCGACGAAACCGTCCACCGAACCTCGCTCAGCCAATTGTCCGTCGGAGACCCAGTCAACTTCGAACGAGCAGTGAGGTATTCGGACCGTCTGGGGGGTCACATGGTCCAAGGTCATGTAGACGGCGTTGGAACTGTGATCACCTCCGGACCGGACTTGCGGATCCAAACACCCAAAGGCCTAGACCGATATCTAGTCGAAAAGGGTTCTGTTGCAGTCGACGGAGTTAGCCTGACCTGCTTCGATGTGCACGAAAATTCGTTCTCGGCGGCCCTCATTCCTCACACGCTTGCGGTCACAACTCTCGGAACATACTCAGTCGGCGATAGCGTAAATATAGAAGTCGACATGATTGCCAAGTATGTGGAGCGACTTCTGACCCCCCATAATGGAGATAACTAGTGACTGTCTCTGGGACGATTCGGAACGATGAGTAAATCGAAGTCGAGGAACTGCTTGTCAGGTGACACCGACTCACCGCTTGCTGCGGTAGAAGACGCGATCACCGCGATCGGGCGCGGTGAAATCGTGGTGGTTGTTGACGACGAGGATCGCGAAAATGAAGGCGACCTCATCATGGCGGCCGAACATGCGACACCAGAAGCGATAGCGTTCTTCGTCCGTTACACCTCTGGAGTCATATGTGCGCCAATGACAGGGGAGCGTTTAGACGATCTCGCGTTGCCGTTAATGGTCACGATCAACACTGAGGCAATGCGCACCGCCTACACAATTACCGTGGACGCCGCCGAGGGGACCACTACTGGAATTTCCGCCGAGGACCGGTCGCGCACCGTGAATTTACTAGCGTCGCCCCACAGCGAAACGCATGATTTTGTCCGACCTGGCCACGTGCTACCGCTCCGCTACCGCCCTGGTGGGGTACTCAAGCGAGCCGGACACACCGAAGCGGCGGTCGACCTTTCCCGCCTGGCCGGTTGCGAACCAGCGGGTGTTCTTGCCGAAGTCGTCAATGACGACGGCACGATGGCCCGGCTACCGCAACTCACAGAATTTTGTGAAGAACATGATCTGCTTTTGATATCTATCGCTGATCTGATCCGATACCGACGCGCAAATGAGCGACTAGTTGATCCCGTCGCTGAGGCGCGTATCCCAACGACTTACGGAACCTTTACCGGACACGTCTTCCGAGACTTTGACGGGACAGAACACCTTGCTTTGGTCCGCGGACAGATCATGGGATCAGAGCCCGTATTGGTCCGAGTCCATAGTGAATGCTTGACAGGAGACATCCTTTCCTCAATGCGATGCGACTGTGGCGGTCAGCTACATACCGCTCTTGAAGCGATAGCCCGAGAGGAAGCCGGCGTCCTTGTCTATCTGCGGGGCCATGAAGGCAGAGGTATCGGAATCGGACACAAGATCGCCGCATATTCGCTACAAGACGACGGGCATGACACCGTCGATGCCAACCTCGAACTCGGATTACCCGTCGACAGTCGCGAATACGGAATCGGCGCACAAATTCTCGTCGAGCTTGGGGTCACCAAAATGCGACTCATGACTAACAATCCCGACAAGATCGGCGGACTTGGCGGTTATGGACTCGAAATAGTTGAACGTGTACCGACGACTACCGAGGCCAATCCCGAAAACTTGGCGTATCTTCGAACAAAGCAAATGCGACTGGGGCATCTGATCGACGGTCTCGACGATGCTGTCGCTGATTAACAGGACTTGGCGTCAGTTGTGAACTCCGTTACTTCTTCGGACGAGCGTCGCACCGTAAATCAACTAGGAGTCCGACTGCCCGGAACGGTACGGTCAACAACATGCTGAAAATCGTGCTCCCCAAGGGTTCTCTCGAATCGGCGACAATGAAGCTTTTCGACGAAGCCGATCTCACGGTTCGTCGGAGTAGTGAAGTCGATTACCGAGCGACTATCGATGACCCCCGAATCGACGAGGTGAGAATACTTCGCCCCCAAGAGATCCCCGGCTACGTCGCCGATGGCCTTTTTGACGTAGGTATAGCCGGGAGAGACTGGATAGAAGAAACGAGAAGCGACGTAGTTTCGTTGGGTCAACTGAAGTACTCCAAAGCAACGGCTAAACCGGTCAAGATTGTGCTGGCGGTCCCGGCTGACAGCGCCTATGAATCGATCTCCGATTTACCACAAGGTGTTCGAGTATCTAGTGAGTACCCCGAGTTAACAAATCACCACTTTTCGGCAGCCGGTATCGAAGCCGATGTCCGACTTAGCTACGGAGCAACTGAAGCTAAAGCCCCCGACATAGTCGACGCGGTTGTTGATCTCACTGAAACCGGCAGCGCGCTCAAAGCAGCCGGGCTCAAGATCATCGACGAAATCTTGACCAGTTATACCGAGATCTTCGCCAACGGCGAGGCCTACGCTGATGCCGAAAAACGTAAAGCGATGGAGCAAATCAAGACACTTCTTGATGGGGTCTTAGACGCCCGTGGCCGAGTTCTCATGAAGTTAAACGTCGGAACCACGGATTTAGATCAGGTGATCAGCGTCCTACCTTCAATGAAGGCGCCCACCGTCAACGAGCTTTGGGGAGGTGGAGGTTTCGCCGTTGAGACTGTCGTCAACAAAGGCGACATCAACATCCTCATTCCCCAGCTACTCGACCTGGGAGCGACGGACGTGATCGAACTCCCGATCTCGAAGATTGTGCCCTAGATTTCACGCGCAGTTACTCGTCGAGATTTCCCTGCGTTTGATTCTGAACTTCAACGTAGGCCAGCCTGATCTGATGCAGAGCAGCAGTCAAGGTCTGGTGCTCAGGAAGTTGATCGCCGAGCTGTTCCACCAACACCCCCATAGCGTCAATGGGTAGACGAGCCTCCTCAAGGTCGGGTGGATCTACCCGAAGGTGAAGTGCAGCTAACTCGAAGAGGCCGATGATATGGTTCGCCACTATTTGACTTGCCGGTACCGAAAGTAGCTGTTCTTGGGCTTCTCGCAGCTGTTGTTCCATTGCAGCAGTTGTCTCAGGATCGATTTCCGACTCGCCGCCGGGTTCGTTACTCAGATTCGTCGTCGGCATCTCATCTGAATCTGTTGGAACTTCGTGCTCTCCTGACGGAGTCCAGAAGCTGCTCACGGTACCTCTCTTACAGGTTGATAGTTCTACCCCAAAGCGCTGTTGGCTGTGCAAATAGCGCTCTTACCCTGCTACCCTACGCCCTCAACAATAGATACAAGCGGGGTCCGCCCCCACCGTTCCACCGGAAGGTGCGTTTCGGTCACTGTCGGTCTGCTCAGCGACCTAAATTGCTGACAGTTCGTTATGTGAGGCGGGCACCAAAGTGTGTCCGCCTTTCGTTTGTTGACGAGAGGTGCCATCAAACGGACGAGGAGAACGTCCTTGGTTAAGCGAGTAAGGCCATAGCACGCCCAGACGAAGGCGACGCCAGAATCAA
>DGLO01000076.1:4023-5988 GCA_002388005.1 Candidatus Neomicrothrix sp. UBA4542 | reverse complement strand
GGGAGAAACTTCTCAAATTTTCTCGCGATGGTGGTCTCTACAGGGATAGGAGGGGGGTTATTTGTCGATGGGCAACTTCTAGACGGTGCTGCCGGAAATGCCGGCCATATTGGCCATGTAGTCGTTGAACCAGATGGAGCTGACTGCGCCTGCGGTTCGCGGGGATGTCTAGAAGCCGAAGCCTCCGGTCCGTCTATCGGCCGCAGACTTGGCGCTGATCCCAGCACGGCTGGCCCAGAAGAAAAACGACGGGCAGGAACCTTGGTGGGGCGAGCGGTTGCCTCGGTCGTGAATCTGCTTGATCTAGAGCACGTGCTCGTCGGTGGTTCGGTTGCGCTTTCATTCGGAGAAGAGTTTTTTGAGGCAGCGAACATTGAACTATCTGAGCGTTGCCGACTGGAATTCTCTCAGGGGGTTCGAATTTCACCGGTCGAGCTTGGGGCTGATGCTCCACTGGTGGGAGCCGCAGCCATCGCTTTTCGGAGTTGTGGTATCAATGCCCGGCTGAGATCGAACTGATTAGGATTGCTGTCGTGGCTGATCAGTCGGATGCTCTTCGATTGTTGCTAGGGGCGACGAGCGTTGCACTACGACACCCTAAATTGTGGGTGACTGGTGTCTTTGCTGGTGCTCGCATGGCTCGATCACGGTGGTGGCAGCGGTCACCGTTTCTGCCCGTTCCTGCTGAGGAATTTCTTCACTTCCGAATGGTCACCATGTACGGCGGTGATGGTTCCGCGGCCGTAGATCAGCGGGCAGATGACATAGTTGCTTGGTTGCAATGGTGTCGCACATGGAGGGCTGTGAAATCATGAGCAGCGACCGAGGCTCGGTCCTTGCTGAACGGACTTTGGTTCTTGATGTCGGCTTTCGGCCGTTGTCGATCGTCTCTGTAAGAAGAGCGCTCCTATTGGTGCTTGCGGAAAAGGCAGAGATTATTCACGAAAGTCAACATGTCGTGCGCTCCGAAAAGCTCGAATTCTGGGCTCCGTCGGTAGCTCGCCTTCGTTATCACGTTGGCGCTCCGTACCGTCGAAGAGCGGCTTTACATCGTAAAGCTGTGTTCGTTCGCGACGACTACCTTTGCCAGTATTGCGGTCGCAGGGCTGAGTGCATCGACCACGTTCACCCGCGGAGCAAAGGCGGTGAACACACTTGGGAGAACGTCGTAGCTTGCTGTCGAATCTGCAACGTGGCCAAGGGTGACACACTCCCTGAAAATTCTCGGTTCCATCTTCAACGTGTTCCGCGTGCTCCAGAATCGATAGCTGTCGCTGTAGCGCTGAGGCGCGGCGGTCCACCTGAATGGGACAACTATATTTCGAGTCCACTGTCGCTCTCGGCATGAGCCCTCCCCGAGACTGGGTTGTGGAGAGGTGGAGCGGCGGGGTATCAGCGCTTCACCGTCGTCCCATCCCACTCGATGGCCGTCGGAGACTTTCCATTCTTGACTTCGAGGAGAAGGCTCTGGTGCTGGGTTCGAGAGGACCCGACCCAGAGCTGTTTGAGAACACTATTCGCCGACAAAGCGGAGGGGGAATCGTTTGGCTCAACCCGCAAGAGTCAACCTGGATCGACGTTACGTTGCCCCGTGACGACCCGTTGTGGTCTGACGATTTAGGTCGGTCCTTTTTGTGGTTAGGTGAGACCATAGCGGCGGCCTTTACCGAGCTAGGCCTGAAGGCAGACATTCATGAAGGCACTCTTACAGGTGACGGTGTCTGGTGCTTCGACAATCTCGGAGCTGGAGAAGTCAAATTGTTGGATCGCAAACTAGTCGGTATATCTCAGCGCAGAACCAAGCGGGCCGCCCGATTTCAATGCGTCTGGTATCGACATTTTGTGCATCCGCCAAAGGTGCCGTTGCGCAACTCCAAAGGGATTGGTTGGGCCGATGCGGGTCTCAGCTGCGCAACGACTCTGGTACTCGACACGGTCGTTTCGAAGCTACGCACTCGCTAAAAA
>DGLO01000076.1:1186-3615 GCA_002388005.1 Candidatus Neomicrothrix sp. UBA4542 | reverse complement strand
ATTGTCATTCAAAATTATTTACACAAAGTGGTGAAACTGCCTGTAAATGGCTGGACTTGAGCCTTGCTGACCCATAAAGTGTCACAAAGTGGCGCGATAGGGAATGAAGTGGGTTAAATCTCAAAGAACTTCCCAGCCACGAAAGTCTTTCCCACACAAGGTGGGACTAACTCGTGAGGGCAAAAGTGGAAGAACTATTCGTCGGCCAGTTTGAGCACGCGCTCGACGCCAAAGGACGAATTGTGTTGCCCGCTTCCTTTCGGTCTTCTTTTGATCAAAGCGGCTTCTTGATCAAAGGAAGCGAAGGCTGTTTGGCGCTACTCACTCCAGAACGGTTCCGAGAGATCGCTCAAACAATGGCTTCGCGTTCAGAAGAGGGCGACATTCGCCACCGGTCAGCGAAACGGTCGTTTGGCGCCGGCGCTGCACGCATTCTGCCAGACAAGCAGGGACGGATCGCTGTTCCAGAAGACCTGCGTTCTTTCGCCCACCTCGAAAGGGAATGCGTGGTTGTCGGCGTCATAGACGAGGTCGAGATTTGGGACAGATCCAGGTGGGAAGAGATCACCGAGGTGGGGGACTCGCTATTGGAGTCACCCGATGAGTTCACCGAAACGGCAAGCGGGACCAATAGTGATCTCAACACCTAACGAGGCAGGGCCAAGCCCTGAGAACGTCATGGGGGTGGAGGTGACATTTGAGCACCTGCCGGTGATGCTTACCGAAGTTCTCGAGGTTTTCGAGCCGATAGAGGACGGACTGATCGTTGATGCAACTGTTGGGGGTGCAGGTCATGCCAGAGCGCTACTCCGGCAAGCACCCGCAATCCAGCTATTAGGAATCGATCGAGATCCCTCGGCAGTGGAGATGGCAACGCACCGTGTCGCTGAATTTGGGTCTAGAGCCCAAGTGATGCACGGAAGATTTGACGAAATCGGCCAAATACTTGACCTCGACGGAAGAGAACTCAGCGGAGCAGTCTTCGATCTTGGTGTCAGCAGCCACCAGCTCGACACGCCGTCTCGCGGGTTCTCTCACCGCCATTCAGGTCCCCTCGACATGCGAATGAACCTTCACGACCAATTAGACGCTGCGAAGATCGTTAACACCTACAGTGAAGATGAACTGGCGCGTTTGCTCCGCGAGAATTCCGATGAGCGATTTGCGCGCAGGATTGCGGATTCGATCATTTCCGCCCGCCCGATCGAGTCAACGAAAGAACTGGCCGACGTAGTCCGTGCTGCAGTCCCTGCAGCGGCGCGTCGGAAGGGACGACATCCCGCTAGGAAAACTTTCCAAGCGATTCGTATAGCCGTGAATAGCGAACTTGCCCTGATACAGCCCGCTTTAACTCAGACAATTGAACGACTCAGACCGGGAGGTCGACTAGTCGTTCTTTCTTATCATTCAGGAGAGGACAGAATAGTGAAACATGTTCTACGTGACGCGGCCGACGGCGTTTGCGTGTGCCCGTCAAGCCTGCCCTGCATATGCGGTTCTGAACCCAACGTCAGGCTCCTTAGACGAAAGGTCATGCGCCCAGGGGTCGAAGAAATCGAGCGAAATCCCAGAGCGGCAAGTGCCCGGTTTCGAGCAGCAGAACGCCTGAGCGTAGGAGAGGTCTAAATCCGTTGGCCGCAGCGATCATCACAGACCTACCCGTGACTCCCGATGTCATCGAATCAGTGGACGGATCACGGTTAACGATGCGCAACAGTCGCCGAGCAGTCGGCAATCGCGTGTTGGGAGTGACCACCCTTTTCGGGGTCACCGCCCTGATGATGCTCTTGCTCCACACATTCATCGGTTCCTTGATTCTTGCCAGGCACGTGGAACTTGACCGTCTAGATAAATTAAAGGACCAAGAACAAGAGTCAGTCCGCGAACTTGAGATCGAACTCCAAACTCGGACAGCTCCCACAGAAATCGAGCTGCTGGCGAATGGGGACATGGGTATGGTCCCTGCGAAATCCACCACACAAATCTCAGTTCTTGCCGAACACCTCGACTCGGTTCATCAACTCGAGCCGATCCTTTTCAAACCAAGGATGGGTCGCGAGTGGTCGTCGGTCGATCGGCTATTGACAGAAGCACTAGCTATCGCCGCCTCCAACAGCGGTCGATAGGAAAGAATCCGGGCATTCAGTGGCGTCGTCTGTTGAAACCCAGCCAAGGCCCTCATCGAATTCGACGAGCCACATAAGCGCTTTTCGTTCTCCGGTAGGAGGCTCGCTGCTATCGGAACCTCGGGGGCGGGTCGGGTACCGCGGCAGACGGATCGGACTATTCATTCTGGGCACCTCTTTAGTGCTATGTCTGATTGCAGCGAGGTTGGCGGATATCCAAATTCTCAACAGCGAGCAGTACATAGGCGACATCGATCGGCACATAGCGGTCTCCTCGATCAGCGGTTCGCGCGGAGCAATTCT
>DGLO01000076.1:0-804 GCA_002388005.1 Candidatus Neomicrothrix sp. UBA4542 | reverse complement strand
GAGTTTGTGGCTTACCCGTGGGCTGCAGCTAAAGCAATAGGCCCGATACTTGGTGTGTCACCCGAAAGTCTTATCGACAAACTGACTAGCAGTAGGGATTACATCCACCTAGCGCGACAAGTAACCCCCGATACCGCCGAATCGATTCGGAAACTTCAATTAGCTGGCATCGAAATCCGAGACGAAGTAGCCAGGCGGTACCCCAACGGCCTTGAATTCGCACGAAATATTCTTGGTCGTGTCGATAGGGACCAAACTCCGCTCAACGGTATTGAACTGCAGTTCGCGCACCTTCTCTCTGGGGTACCGGGGATGCGTAAGACTTTCGTGTCGTTGAACTTGGACTCGGTCAGACTGCCAGGAGGTGATCTGTCATTCGAACCAGCGCAGCCAGGGCAAAATCTGATTACAACCCTCCATTCGGGGACTCAATTTCAAGCTGAACGCGCTCTGCTAGATGCCATTCAGGTAAATGGGGCACAGCGCGGAACAGCAATAGTTCTAGACGTCCCGACCGGCCAAGTGCTCGCGTTAGTGGACGTCAACCGCTCCGAAGAATCCGGTGAAACCTACGTTGCCGGCAGCAGCGGATCCTACATAAACGTATTTGAACCCGGATCGGCGACCAAACCCTTCACCATCGCCGCAGCCTTGGAGGAAGGCAGTATCTCCGACGACGAGATCCTTGACGTCCCCCACCGGTACCAGTATTCCGATAAAGAATTCGCAGAGCCGTATGTCGGCGTGGATCGACAATTGTCAGTAAGGGAAATACTGGCGAAATCATCCAATATCGGAACCATT
>DGLO01000135.1 GCA_002388005.1 Candidatus Neomicrothrix sp. UBA4542 | reverse complement strand
CCTGTGACCGGGCAGCCGGGTCAAGTGAAACGGATCGACGCTATAACTCTTGCGACGGTCGATATGGCGGAGTCGATCGGGTTTTATGAAGCTCTGGGCTTCATCGTTTCCTTTGGTTCGGCGTCTGACTCGTTTGTGACGTTGGATTCGGGTTTTTGTTTCGTGAATCTGTGGGCAGTCGAAGAAACTGCAGATCCTCATATTTGGTGGGGCCGAGTGATCTTTCATGTTGACGATGTCGACCAGGTGTACCGGAAAGCGCTTGACGCTGGTCTCACTCCGTTGGCCGAACCCCGAGACGCTCCATGGGGTGAGAGGTTTTTCGCGATAGCGGACCCATCCGGCCATGACCTGAGTTTCGCTAAGCCGCTTACCTCTTGAAGCCGCCACGAAGGTCCTATGAGCAAAGCAAATAGCCGAGAAGAAGATCCTTATTCCCACGAGCGTTACGCGGGGTTCCCGGACGGATTTTTTGATCGGAGCGATTCATCTGTTGACGACAACTTCTATGCGCAACCTCGAATGGTTACCCATATCGATGATCGAGCTGTCCGCGCAGTCGGCGACCTTTACAGCGAACTCAATATCGGTGGGAGAGTTCTCGATTTGATGAGTTCATGGGTAAGCCATTTCGTTGATGTACCCGAAGATCTGGTGGTGCTCGGGATGAACAGTGAAGAGCTCGCCAGGAACCTGCAAGCTTCGTCGTGGTGTCAGCATGACCTCAACCTCAATCACCGCCTCCCTTTTGAAGACGATTCGTTTGATGCTGTGGTGTGTTGTGTCTCCATCGACTATTTAGTGCGTCCGCTTGAGGTCTTTGCTGAGGTCCACCGAGTGATTCGCAGAGGCGGGGTTTTCGTTAACAGTTTTTCGAATCGGTGTTTCCCGACAAAGGCCATCCATGGTTGGAGCCAGACAGACGACGAAGGCCATGTTTCGATCGTCGCTGAGTATTACCGCCGAACCGGGCCTTGGGCAGATCTCGACGCTCAGCTAAGAACCCCTCTTCACGGAGCGGGTGACCCGTTGTATGCGGTCTGGGGCTCCGCGGTCTGACAGACGCGGTAGGACTTAGGCGGATGGTTCCGGATTATCAAGGCACGACTATCGTTGACAACCACTAACAGGGGGCCGTTTTGACACCAGACGAAGCAAGGGAGCTAGTTCGCCACATAATGGAAGATGGGTTTAACCAGCAGGATTTATCGGTGGTGGAAGCATCATTTACTGAGGATTATGTGCGTCATGGCTATGGGGGTCCATCCGCTCATTCCCTGGCGGAACACATCGAATCGTTAAAGAACTACCACTCTTCACTTTCCGACGCCCGTTTCGAGATTCAGCAAATGGTCAGCGACGGTGAGTCGGTAGCGGTGCGATACATCTTGCGGGGTATACACACTGGAACTTTCATGGGTGTGGCCCCGTCGGGTAACGAGATTGAACGTCACGCTGTTGCGATCTTCACGATCCGCGATAGCAAAGTCGTGGAAGGTCACATCGTTAGCGACAGCGGCGGCTTACTCGAACAGCTCCAGGGCGGCTAGTCGACTCAACAGTTGCAGGTTGCTGATCTCAAATTGGGTCGTGGCGTTGCCTTGCCTCCTGAGGCGAGGCATTTGCTCCGAGCTAGACCGCAGTATCACGGGCGCTGCTTGGACTATTGCGTCTAGCGTCTACGCGCATGGCTGCACGAAGCGGTGCCGATTATCTGAGCGGACTTGTTGACTCGCGAGAGATCTGGGTTGACGGTGAACGCGTGGCTGATGTCACAACGGACCCGCGTTTTCAAGGGGCGGCACGAGCTATCGCCGAGTTGTATGACCTTCAGGTCGCTCCCGACCTAATCGACAAAATGACGTACGAGTCGCCGACAACTGGTGATCGGGTGGGGTTGTCGTTCATTGAGCCTCGTTGCCGCGAAGATCTAGAAAAGCGCCGTGACATGGTGAAACGTTGGATGGATCACACTTCGGGCATGTTCGGACGGTCCGCTGACTTTATGAACATCATGGTCACGGCTCTGGCGATGTGTTGGCGAGACTTCCAACGCGATGAACGCCCATATGGCGACTACTTGAGGAACTATTACGAGGAGATTCGAGAGAGGGATCTTGTGCTCACGCACACTTTGGTGACTCCTCAATATGACCGATCTCGACCGGTTGAGGAACAAGATAACGACGTAGCGGCACACGTCGTTGACGAGAACCAAGCTGGTTGGATAGTCAGGGGCGCCAGGATGGTCGCGACATTGTGTGCACACAGCGATGAAATCCTTGTCGCACCATCGAGCTACCTCCCAGCGAATTCAGATGCAGAGAAGTTCGCTTTCTGTTTTGCTTTACCAATCAACACGCCGGGTATGAGATTTATCTGTCGACCGTCGTTAACTCCGATGGCTGCAGCGTCGGAAATGGACCATCCGTTAAGTCGGCGACTCGATGAGATAGATGGCACTGTCATCTTCGATGACGTTTTGGTTCCGTGGGAACGAACTTTTATTTACCGAGATGTCGAAATGTGTAATGGGTTGTTCAATCGCACCGGTGCGATGGAACAAGTGATGCACCAATTCTCGATAAAGAATCTCGCGAAGGCCGAATTTATGATGGGTTTGGCCTTCCAGGTCGCAGAATCGACGAATGCGGATCAGTTTCTTCATGTCCAGGGCATGTTGAGCGAGCTGATTGTCTTTACCGAACAATTACGGGCTGCTCTTGTGGCAGCGGAAGCGGACATTGTGGAACGCGAGAACGGATTCGTGTATCCGGGCTCTATGCCGCTTTGGACTGTTCGTCAGACATTCCCTCAAAACTTCCAACGCATGTGTGAAATCATTCAAATTGTTGGTGCCGGAGGGCTTGTTGCGACGCCATCGTTCGCTGAGCTTGACGGACCTCGCGCGGATGATGTCGATCGCTATTTCCAGAGCGTCAACTCAGGTAGCAGAGACCGCGTTCGCTTATTTCGGCTCGCGTGGGATGCGTCCTCGTCTGGATTCTCAGGCCGTCAGCAACTGTACGAGCGCTACTACTCAGGGGATCCGGTGCGTCTGGCGGGGGCGTTGTTCGACATGTACGACAAAGCCCCCTTCAAAGAACGGATCGACCAACTTCTCGATCGACTTGAAAGCGCGCAGGACTGACATGGAGCACGTTGACCTCGTCCATAACCCAGCTCAGCTTTCCGACGATGACGGCAATTACGATGGGAGATGATCCGGGGGGTCAAATGGTCGACATGACGGTGTTCACCGGTGAACGATCTATGGCTGGGTACCGCCTGAACAAGCTGTCGGCAAGTCTTATCGATCCGGACAACAGAGCGGAATTTCTTGTCGACGAACATGCTTATTGTCGTCGTTTCGAGTTGACGGCTGAGGAAACGAAGTTAGTAATCGACCGGGATTGGACGGGGATGGTGGCTGCCGGCGGCAATGTGTACGTGTTCTTGAAGATTGCTGCCACGGTCGGTTCAAATCTCTTGGAGGTGGGTGCGGAGATGCGCGGAGAAACTCTCGACCAGTTCATGGCGACCCGTCCACCGCAAGCAGGTTCAGGGTAATGGGGCAAATTGTTGGTGGGATCGGCGTCAGTCACGCTCCGTCTCTCGCTCGTGCATACGACCAAGACAAACGCGACGACCCAGAGTGGAGAGACATTTTTGAGAGCTACAAGCCCGCTGCAGCGTGGCTTGAAGCATTGCAACCTGACGCTCTCGTCATGGTCTACAACGACCATGTGAATCAATTTTTCTTTGATGCCTACCCGACATTCGCGTTGGGTGTCGCGGAGATCTTTGCCCAAGCCGACGAGGGGTGGGGGAAGCGGGCGTTGCCGGACCTTCGGGGTGATACCAGGCTTGGTTGGCATATAGCAAGAAGCTTGGTGGCAGACGAGTTCGACCCAACTATCTGCCAAGAAATGGTTGTTGACCACGGGGTGTATTCGATTTTGCCGTTTCTTATGGCACCTCCATGGGAGACACCGATCGTCCCCTTGGCGGTAAATGTGATCCAACATCCCTTGCCGACAGCTCGTCGGTGTTTCGACATTGGCGCGGCCATCGGCCGCTCCGTGGCGTCTTACGACGACGCCAGAGTTGTAGTCATGGCGACAGGGGGCATGTCCCATCAGTTGCATGGACCCGATTTTGGTCACGTCAACCCAGATTGGGATAACGAGTTTTTGGATCTTCTCGAAAGCGACCCGGCAGTGTTGTGTGAACTTGATCATTCTGAGTACATGCGTCGAGGGGGCGCGGAGTCAATTGAGGTGATTATGTGGCTAGCGATGCGCGGTGCGTTGGGGTCAGCGGTGCGCAATATCCACCGCGCCTATTTCGCTCCAATGCTTACGGGTTACGGGCTTGTTTGTTTTGAGCCGGGCTAGACCGATGTTGGGGTTCTTCTCCGGAGTTATCTCCCTGGCTAACGGCAGGAGCTGTTGATGTCACTCGTCGCACGCGCCGACCAAGTGGGAAGTTTGCTCCGCCCTGCCTCAGTGACGGAGGCGTGGGCGGCGTTCGCCAGAGGTGAGTTGGATGAAACAGCCCGGCGTCTGATCGAAGACGACGCGATCCGGTCTTCGATCCGACATCAGGAGGAAACCGGTATCGGCGTAATCACAGACGGCGAGTTCCGACGTGATGTGTGGTGGTCTGGCTTTATACCGTATGTCGACGGAATTGAATTATTCGAAGCCGAACAGTCGCCTTTCGCGGACAACGCCAGTGAACAAACCGTTGCCTATGTCCCAAAACTGGTTCGTACCGCGGGGCCATTGAGGCATCCTGGGACCGCGATTATGGGTGAGAACTACAGCTATATCGCTGAGATCACAAGTTGCCCTGTCAAGGTCACGATCCCCGCCCCGAGCCGATTCCATTTTCAGTATGGGGTCAACGCGATCGACGAATCGGTGTACCCCGACCGGGATCGATTCTGGCATGACGTTACCGAGACCTACAAGGCAGAAATCGCGGGCTTGGAGAGCCTGGGCTGCGATTTCATCCAAATCGACGATCCGATCCTGAGTTTCTTTTGTGATGAGACAGCTACTGGGCGTATGCGAAGCCAGGGGGAAGATCCGGAGAGCTTGCTCAGGGAATACATAGATGCGACGAACGCTGCGGTGTCGGAGCGAGCTGATTCCACAACCGTGGGTTTACATATTTGCAGAGGTAACGCGAGGTCGAACTGGGCGGTGTCGGGTGGTTACGCCGCTATCGCGGAACAGGTGTTTCCACAACTCGACGTCGACGTCTTTTTTCTTGAGTTTGATGATGAACGTTCTGGCGACTTTGCACCCTTGCAGCTCATCCCTGTATCCACGTCGGTCGTGCTTGGGCTCATCACAAGTAAGCGCCCCCAGCTGGAGTCGCCCGATCTGTTGAAGCGCCGTCTAGATGAGGCAGCCCGGTACGCGGACGCGTCTCGACTGGGGATTAGCCCTCAGTGCGGGTTTGCCTCAATTCTTGAAGGCAACCTTCTGACCGAAGAAGACCAGTGGGCGAAGCTGCGACTGGTGTCACAAGTCGCAGAGGACTATTGGGGCTCGTGACAATCTCGCTGTGTGTGACGAGCGGAGGGACTCTTGACTAATGCACTGGCCTACCAACGCTAGAGCCCGTCAAATCGTTTCTTAGCCGAGCAGCAAGTGGTCAATTTGGCGTGACTGGTGGTTCGCGTCTTCGGGGTCGATGCCCCACATCGGGGGCTTGACGCATATTGAAGCCGCGTGGCTAGCGATGTTTTCAATTTCCTGGCCTACGTCGTCAGGTGTTCCACATATGGCGAAGGTCTGGGCCGCATCCAAAGGAACCAAATCAACACACTGGTCGAGAGGAAGGGAGCGACGAGCTGCTACCAGGGTGTCGAACAGTTCACCGAAACCGTGTGCATCAAAGTAAGAGCGGTAGCTGGGGATCGATGCGTAGAACGCCACATTTCCACGAGCGCGGCGTGCAGCGACCGTCGGATCGGAGTCAATTGATGCCGTTAGCCACAGTTGTACATTGATGTCTTCGGGGTCTCGGCCCGCGGTGGCTGCGCCCCGATGAAGCGCAGGTAACGCTCGCTCGAGTAGCCACCATCTCGACCATATGGAGTGGCCGATGAAGCCATCGGCGCATTCCCCGGCAAGCTCGCATAGGCGTTCACGTAATGAAGCAACCCAAATAGGGACCTGTCTCACCTGCGATCCAAAGTTGGGGTGGAGCCCGGCGAACGATAGTTGGTAATGCTCACCGTGGTAGTCGGGTATCGAATCAGCATTCTGTGCTGCCGAGTCGAAAACCAGTCTCAAGATTTCAATAACTTCACGGATTCGACTTATTGGCGGGAGAAAATCTTGCCCGAAGAAATCTTCTGTCCAGGTCTGAGGCGCGGTACCGAGGCCGAGGGTGAAACGCCCGTTGCTAATGCGGTCGAGTTCAATGGCCGCGCAAGCGGTCTCAAAAGGAGACCGCACGAACGCCATGGCGATCCCGGTTTCCAGTTGCAAGGAGCTGGTGGCCGCTGCCGCGACCGCCAAACTGGCCCACGGTGGGCCATAAACCTGATTCCCAATGACTCCCGCATACCCGCGGTCTTCTAGGTGTTTGGCTCGCTCCGCGATAGCTAGGGCGTCGCCTCCGCCTATTGGGGCCCAACATTTCAACGTGATCTACTCCCCCCTCACGTTTGATTCGATCCTGGTCGACGGTCATTCGGGTAATTGACGTCTATACCAGCACAGTTCGAACTGATGCTTATTAACTGATCACCCGTGATCGATCGCATGGGCTTGAAGGTCAGCGAGTCTCACCCATTCCAGTGTCGTTAAATGGGTCGCCCGTAATCGAACTCCGGGCGCGACCCCCGCCTGGAAAGCTTCCTGCCAACGAGTAGCGCAAAGACACCACGGGTCACCATTTCGAAGACCCGGGAACCCCATCTCTGGATTCGGGGTGCTCAGATCGTTTCCGGCTCTTTTAGAATATTCCAGGAACTCGTCGGTGACGACGGCGCAAACTGTATGGACTCCTAGATCACCAGCACCTGTATTGCAGCAACCGTCTCGATAGAAGCCAGTCACTGGGTTGAGGCCGCACTCCTCAAGTTCCGTTCCTAAGACATTTGTGGCCACAGCTGCCGCTCCTATCCCCGAGACTTCAGGACACCATAATGAGACAACAAGGCCACTGAGGTTTCTTTCTCGGGTATCGCGAGGAACCACACCTGAACAAGCCAACACCAGCTATACAAGTGACGGGTCCGTAGAACCCTGCGGGCCTGGTTGATTTCGAGGGAGATCATGATGGTTGACCAACTGCCAGACGAACTGCGCGCGCTCAAGAACCGAATGAAAGCGTTTATCAATGACGTTGTAATTCCTCGTGAACCTGAGTTGATGCGCGAAGACTCTGCGGGCGAGGCGGTAGCGGCAGAACTGAAAAACGACGCTAAGACTGCTGGATTGTGGGCTCTTGGACACCCAGCGGAAATTGGAGGGGGCGGCCTCCCGTTTATGGATTTCGTCTATTTGAACGAAGTTATCGGACGGTCTCATTGGGGTTCGTGGGCAGTGGGCAGTCTCTCCATGCAGGATTCGATCATGCTGCACCAGTACGCCAGTGACGATCAGCGGGCACGATTCTTAGAACCTCTAGTTGCGGGAGAAATTTATCCTTCGGTCGGATTGACTGAGCCTGAAGTGGCGGGATCTGACCCGACACAAATGCAAGCGGTTGCGTTGTTGGATGGCGATGAGTGGGTGATTAGCGGACATAAATGGTTCACTTCGGGAGCAAATCGCGCCGCGTTTACCACCGTGTTCGCGATCACAGAGCCTGATGCAGAAAAGCACAACAAATTCAGTTCAATCATCGTTCCCACCGATACCCCGGGATATGAGATTGTTCGAGTCGTACCCACTATGGGTCACACCGGCGGAAATCATTGTGAGGTGAATTACAACGACGTCCGGGTCCCATATGAAAATCTATTGGGCGGGCGCGGGCAAGGATTTCATATCGCACAAAAGCGACTTGGGCCTGGTCGAATATTTCATTGCATGCGGTGGCTCGGACAGGCACAACGTGCTTTCGAACTCATGTGTGAAAGGGCAAAAACGCGTTACGCCCACGGCAGTTATCTTGCCGAAAAAGGCGACATCCAGGCATGGATCGCCGAATCCGCGGCAGAGATTCAAGCTGCGCGAATGATGACGCTCGACGCAGCACGCGCCATCGACGCCGGTAGTGAAGCTCGCACAGAAATCAGTCTGATCAAATTCTGGGGGGCGCGAATGCTACATAACGTGGTCGATCGTGCCATTCAGGTCCACGGAGCGTTGGGCGTCACCGCTGACACACCGCTGGAATTTATGTATCGGGAAGCCCGCTACGCGCGGCTCTATGACGGTCCGGACGAGGTGCATCGGATGGTCGTGGCTCGACGGTTGGTGCGCGATCCCTATGAGGGTGTGCCCTGGGCCTAGCTACATAATTAGGGGCGCGCAGTGCTCTTGGGGGTTAGTTAGCGGCGTCCTCGGATGAGTCGACCCGGTCGTGCGCCGGTGAATTCGCCGTTTTCGCGAACGATTTCGCCTGCGACGACGGTTGCCTTGTAACCAGATGACTCTTGTAATAGACGCGGGGCCCCGGTGGGGAGGTCATACACCATTTCGGGTGCAGAAATTGTCAACTGGTCATAGTCGATGACGTTGATGTCCGCGCGTTTGCCAACTTCGAGGGTGCCTCTATCCCCTAGTAATCCATAAATCTCTGCCGTGTCGTGAGTCATGAGCTTGACCGCATATTCGACACTCATTTTCGGTCCGTTGGTTCGATCTCTGGTCCAGTGGCTGAGCATGTATGTCGATGTCGACGCGTCGCAAATGAGCCTGCAGTGGGCCCCTCCGTCGGAGAGACTCCAGAACGCGCCGTGGTGGTTGAGTCGTTCATAGGTCGGATCCAAAGTGTGTTCGGCGAAGTCACTTAGAGGGAAAAAGATCAAACCCCTACCGCCGTTTGTTAGCAGCACGTCGTACGCGTATTCGTATGGGTCGCGCTCTGCTCGATTCGCTCGAGCGGCCACAGAGTCATCGGGGTGGGGCTCGTAGTTCGGTTGCCCCGAGAGCGGGTACATCTTGTGGAATCCGTGGGCCACGTCGTGGTTGAAGCGCCCGGTGTATCCGGTGGATTCAGACAGGATTTGTTGTTTAACGGATTCTTTAGAAAGTTCGGCTACTAGCTCCGTGTGTGACAAAGCGTTAGCCAATTGGATGTAGGTGGGGTGCATCTTGAAGGGGTGTAGCGAGGTCTCTAACCCAAAGAGGAGCCCGGCAGGTCGCCCAGCTATTTGGGCAACAACTCTTCCGGGGCCGTCAATCGGCGCGGACGACAATTCGAGCAAGTCGCGCCACTGTTGTGGATCGCGATCTGACTGGACGAGTGCGTAGGTCACAGTCAGCCCGTATTCGCCTGCTAGTTCACGCATCCAGTCGATATCTGTGCCGAAATTTCCTTCAAGCCCTCCCAGGCCAATGTCGGAGGCTACTTCGACGACCCCACCGCCGGCCTTGGCGACAGCGCTTCCAAGAGCAATCAATTCCTCGGCACCGGCGAACGTCCCTGGGACAGGTTCGCCATCCAGGGCGCGGTGGAGCATGGTCCGCGAAGAGGTGAAGCCGAGCGCTCCTGCTTCGATTCCCTCTTGAACAATTTCTGCCATTGCGGCTAAGTCGGCTGACGTCGGTTCTTCGTTTCGTGCGCCTCGTTCCCCCATCACGTAGGCACGAACCGAGCCGTGTGGAACCTGTGTCGCAATGTCCATGACTCGTGGCATCTCGTCGAGAGCTGCCAAATATTCGGGGAATGTTTCCCAATTCCAATCGATGCCTTCAGCTAATGCTGCCCCAGGGATATCTTCGACTCCCTCCATGAGTTGGATGAGCCAACTGTGGCTATCTGGTCTTGCGGGGGCGAAACCAACCCCGCAATTGCCAAAGACGGTGGTGGTGACACCATGAAATGATGAGGGGCTCATCTCGGGATCCCAAGTGGCTTGGCCGTCGTAGTGGGTGTGAACGTCTACGAATCCTGGGGTTACAAGATGGCCGGTGGCATCTATTTCACGTCGTCCCGGGCCGATCTCTCCACCGATCGCGGAAATGCATCCGTCATCGATTGCTACATCCGCGGTTCGTCCTTGGGACCCGGTTCCATCCACCACGCTGCCTGATCGAATCACCATGTCATGCATTACTTCCCCCTTGACCCGAGTAAGTCTATTGAACTCGACGAGATCAGGCAGACCGGACCCATTCGCTATGACCCCATCTCCGTCTGTTGCACCAGTGACTCAGCCAGTAACACTGGCTCCCTGCATTGGGTTCCGAGTCGGCTGTCACCTCTGCAACACAGCTGCGAGCCGACATCTACAGTTGTGGAATGATCTCGGTCGCGCAGTCTGATATTGAGAAGTTCGACCGCGACGGCTTCGTCGTAATCGAAGACTTGTTCACTCCCGCTGACCTGAAGAATTTCGGGGATGCGGTGGATTCAGCAGTGCGTGATCGCGTCGGGGATGATTCTCGACTAATCGGTGAAAAGTCTCTTTACGAACAGAGTTTTCAGCAGTGCATGAACCTTTGGGAAGACAACCCCAATGTCCGGGCTCTGACCTTTCACCAGGAAATGGGTGAATTGGCTGCCTCGCTCCTGGGAGCAGAGACTCTGCGTATTTGGCATGACCAGGCGTTGTACAAAGAGCCGGGAGGGCGCGAAACCGACCCTCACCAAGACTGGCCGTTGTGGCCTATGGGCCCGGCGCGGCAAATCACTGCCTGGATTCCTTTCGACGGATCGACTTTGGATGGAGGAGCGACGGGCTACTCCCCCGGTTCTCATCGGTTGGGTTTAGCAAAGTTTTCCGACATCACTCGAGAAATTCGCGACGAGCCGTACCCATTTTTCGATCATTCTGAGATGGCGAATCTTGTCTGGGTCGAAGCGCCAGTCGGATCAGTGGTTTTCCACCATTCTTTGACCGTGCATCAAGCAAAGGCCAACACCACCGATCAGATTCGTCGCGTGTATTGCGTCATTTATTTCGAAGACGGCTGCGTGCGCTCTCGACCTTTTTGGCATCAAAGCCTTGATCGTCAAGGAATAGAAGATGGTCAGCCAATTCGAGGACCCGTAACTCCAATTGTGTGGCCGCGCCCGCCAGGTGATTTCCCCGGACCTCCAATTGGTTTGGGAACACCGCCCAAAACCGGGTTCCGAAACTAACCTCGAAGCCCTGCCAGACGACTGATTGCTTTATCCCGTTGGTCTTTTAGTGAGCGTCGTTCTCGGCGAGTCCTGCGATTTGCAGGGCTTTAAGTTTTGCCCCATCAAGGTCGTAGTGTCTTCGGGTGACGATTCGTTGAGCGTAGAGCCCTCCGCCAGCTTGAATATTCGTTACGAATTTCCATCCGCCGTAGCTGTCCGCTGTGAGATCCCGGATGGTGTGCATCAGACGCGCCCTGTATTCACCGTCAACGTCGGGACCGGTTGACATGTATTTTCGAGCAAGGTCCCCTACTTCTTCGTTCTCAAAATCTGCGGGGCTGGGAGTGGTCAACACGGCACCGCCGGCGATGTCGTGAAGATGCCGGACAATGTGGTTGTAGTTGGCTGCCGCGTGGAACTTTCCGGCATTGGTGAATAACTCGTTGGGGAAAGCAGCTCCTTCGGGTCCAACATTGCAGTTTTCAATTGCCGCTTCCAGCGTCGCTCGAATGAGCGTCGCGTGGATGATCATCTCAGAGATCTTTTCTTTGACGTGGGCGATACCCGCCGTGCCGTTCGCTTCAGCTACCAATTGCGCCAGCCCGACGAGCTGGTCGGCTTCTTCAACAAAAGCTGAAAGCCCCCCGAGTCGTTCCCACAAACCAAGGGAGTGTGCAAAAACTGCGGCAAAAGCGGTTTCTCCGTCAAGGAAAACTCGTTCGTGGGGAACAAATACGTCATCGAAAATGACGAAGCCTTCCGGGTAATGATGCGTGCCCGATACAGGAAATGAACGCGTGTCCTCGTGGCGGGGGGCGTAGGTGGTGTTGATGATTCGGACCCCTTCGGCATTGACGGGCACTGCGCACCCTATTGACCAGTCTTCTTCGCCCGCTTTCATCGCTTTAGTTGGGATTGTCAGCAGTTCGTGGCCAAAAGACGCACCTGTTATGTGCAACTTTGCCCCTCGAATGACGACCCCGTCTCTTTGACGATCTACGACTCTCACATAACTGTCAAGATCATCTTGTTTCGCGGGCGGTTGCGAACGGTTACCTTTGGCGTCGGTAATGCATTGAGTTATTCGCACATCGCCGATTTGGGCTTCTGCGATGAACGCGTCTATGCGTTCGATGTAGTCGGGTTTCACATCGTTCATGCGACCCGCCACAGTTTTCAGCGTTTGGATGGAGGTGTAGGTGACGTGCGCCATCATTCCGGCCTCATGAAGCAGCGGAATCATCTCTCGCAGATCATCCGCTGAGGAGGGAACAGTCATCAGTGGCGAGGTTGCGTCAGGTGCTGGGTCGTAAAAACGGTCGTAACCCGCTGCAGTCGTTTCTACTGTTTGCCCAAGCAGGGTGTGACCAACAAGATCGTCCACCTTTTCGCCTTCGAAGAACGTTTGCCGTCCATCACGAAGCGATTCTTTGTATTGATCACCAGTCAACATGTGGGTTCTCCCCCCGAAGTATCAACCCTGTTCATTCGAGCTCAAAAATTATCAGTTTCAGGTCATTGCCCTCACGTAGGTACCGATGTCGAAGTAGTCACGCCAGCAATAAATCTTGCCGTCGCGCATTTCAAAAACCCCAGTACAGGGAAGATCAACTGATTTGTCTCCAGCTTTGGTGCGGTCAAGGCGTTCAGCGATGACCACATCCCCATCAGAAGCAATATTCAACAGGTCCCACTGAGTTTCAGTCCAGGGAGCACTGAATTCCTTAATCATCGCGCGTATGTTGTCGCGTCCCGATACGGGCCCGGTTGGCATGTTGTGATAAGTGCCATCCTCGGTGAAATAAGAGGCCAACTCGTCGGCGTCAAGGCGAGACCATGCTGATACGAAGTCCCGGATAATGTCTTCGTTTTGTGGATCACTCATTACTCATCCCCGAGCTTGCCCAGCGTCTTGGGTTTGCGTGTGTTGCTGTCCACCGTAACTCCAACAGGTAACCCTCCGCTTTCCGACTGCTGCCATCGAACGCTTTCAGTTGGTTCTCGGTCTCCAAACGAATTGTTGTCGAAGTTCGCGAACCACGGAACTCATTCCGATAGGTCGCTCGCCTTGGAGAAGTTAT
>DGLO01000019.1 GCA_002388005.1 Candidatus Neomicrothrix sp. UBA4542 | reverse complement strand
CACGTGATGTCTGCTCATCGGACCCCCGATCAGGTTGCCGATCTAGCCACCAACGCCCGAAAAAATGGATACGGCGCAATTATCTGTGGTGCGGGCATGGCAGCCCACCTCGCTGGCGCTGTGTCAGCCAAGACCACGTTGCCCGTCATTGGCGTTCCACTTTCGGGCGGTGTGGCCGGTGGGATCGACGCACTTTTGTCAACGGTACAAATGCCGCGCGGTATACCAGTAGCAACAGTTGCAGTCGATGGATCCGCAAATGCAGCTGTCTTAGCGGTAGAGATCTTGTCAGTAAGTGACAGTGAACTCGCGGCACGACTCGCAACTTTCAGAGATGAGGGAGCACGGTGACCGGCGAAAAAGCTCAAGTCGCTAACGTTCTAGCAACCCGCTATGCGTCGCCCGAAATGGTTCAAATTTGGTCGGCTGAAGAGAAAATCGTGTTGGAGCGCGAACTGTGGGTTGCGGTCCTTGAAGGGCAGCAAGATCTCGGCCTTGTCGTCGAAGACTCTGTTATTGATGCGTACCGTTCCGTCATTGACAAAGTAGATCTGGAATCGATTGAACGCCGAGAGCGCGTGACACGCCATGACGTAAAAGCTCGAATCGAAGAGTTTTCGTCTCTCGCTGGGCATGAACAAATTCATAAAGGTCTGACATCGCGGGACCTAACCGAGAACGTGGAGCAATTGCAGATCAAGCGTTCAATGATCCTCGTGCAACAGCGTCTAGTAGCGGTGATTTCTCGTCTAGCGGAGCTGGCCATCGAGCACCAGGACACAGTTATCACCGGCCGTTCTCACAACGTGCCAGGCCAACCTACGACCCTCGGTAAACGGTTTGCCAACCTAGGTGAAGAAACCATTCTCGCATTTGAGCGAATCGAAGAACTATTGAAGCGCTACCCCCTACGCGGGTTAAAAGGCCCAATGGGAACCCAGCAAGATCTACTTGATCTCTTTGACGGTGACTCTTCAAAGGTCAACCAGTTAGAGCGTCTCGTCGCCGACCGGCTGGGTTTCGAATGCGTGCTAAATGCCGTAGGCCAGGTGTATCCACGTTCTCTCGATCTCGATGTGGTTAGCGGATTAACTCAAGCAGCGAGCCCTTTAGGAAATATCGCCCTTCAAATTCGACTCATGGCTGGTTTAGATCTAGCCACCGAAGGATTCAGCGAAGGCCAAGTTGGATCTTCCGCGATGCCGCACAAAATGAATGCTCGATCGGCAGAGCGAGTATCTGGCTTTGTTGCCGTATTGCGTGGTCACCTAGCCATGACTGCGTCCATCGCCGGTGATCAATGGAATGAAGGAGACGTCAGTTGTTCTGTTGTTCGCCGTGTCGCTCTTCCAGATGCATTCTTCGCGCTCGACGGGGCAATTGAAACGGTTCTCACCGTGCTCGATGGATTTGGTGCGTATCGTCGTGCCATCGATCGAGAACTGGAGCGATACCTGCCGTTTCTCGTCACCACCCGCTTGCTGACGGCAGCAGTCAAGGCTGGCGCGGGGCGTGAGCAAGCTCATCAGGCAATAAAGGAACACGCCGTTGCAGCCGCGATCGAAATCCGGGAAGGGACTTCCGGTGAAAACGACTTACTTGAAAGGATTATTAACGATCCAGCGCTGCCAATAGATGCTGACGAGATCAATGAGGCCATAGGTGATCACAACGTGTTCGTTGGTCTTGCCGATTCGCAGGTAGCGGCTTTTGTCGCGACCGCGGCCACCATCAATTCTCAACATCCTGAGGGAGGGTCCTACCGCCCGGCCCCCATTCTCTAGTAAAGAAGAGAGGTGAACGAACTCGAGCTACTCCATAGCGGCAAAGTCCGAGAGATGTACACGGTTGACGATCAACACCTCCTGATGGTCGCGACTGACCGAATCTCAGCCTTCGACGTTGTCTTCAATGAGCCCATCCCAGACAAGGGGAGGGTTTTAACGGCCATGACGGTTTGGTGGTCGGAGTACCTCACCTCAGTTGCCCCTACCCACCTGGTGTCCGCTGATCTAAACGATTTTCCGTCGCCGGCACAACGTCCCGATTGGCATGGCCGCGCGCTCCTGGTGCGAAAAGCAGAAATGCTTCCCCTGGAATGCATCGTGCGGGGCTACATCACTGGTTCAGCATGGAAGGAATATCAACAGTCGGGGACCATGCATGGTTCCCCGCTACCAACGGGATTGGTAGAAGCGCAACAGCTCCCCGAGCCTGTCTTCACCCCATCAACGAAAGCCACCGAGGGCCATGACATTAATATCAGTTACCAAGAAGCCGTAGAAATAGTTGGGTCTAACATCGCAGCGCAGGCCCGAGATCTTTCAATAGAGGCATACCGGTCTGCGTCGGAGCATGCCGCAGATAATGGTGTGATCATCGCCGACACAAAATTCGAATTGGGCCTAATCGATGGGGAGATGGTTATCGCCGATGAATTACTGACACCTGATTCATCGCGATTCTGGCCAGCCGAAAGCTGGACTTCAGGAGTGACGCCAGTTTCTTTGGACAAGCAACCTGTTCGAGATGCCACAGAGGCTTCAGGATGGGACAAATCGCCTCCCCCACCACAGTTGTCGGAGGAAACAGTTAACGCGACGCGCGAACGCTATATAACTGCATACGAACGCATCACCGGTGAGAGCTTCAGCACATGGATCGGCGAGAACTAGTGCGCTTCGAAGTAAAGGTCGAAGTGTTACCGCGAGAGGGAATAGCCAATCCTGAAGGGTCAACGATCGAACGCGCACTGCCTGCCCTTGGTTTCGAAACAGCCGGAGACGTCAGAGTGGGCAAAGTAATTCGACTGCAAGTGGAAGCTGACTCAGCGGGCGCGGCCAAGACAATCGTGGAAGACATGTGTAAACGCTTCCTATCTAACCCAGTTATTGAAGACACAACCGTAGAAGTACTGAACGCATGAGTCGACGAGTTGGTGTTGTCCGCTTCCCTGGTACGAACTGCGAATTCGACACGGTCGATGCCATAAACGCGCTCGGCGGACACGCGGAGGTTCTTTGGCATAGCGCCTCAGACCTCAGAAATGTCGACGCGATTGTCCTACCCGGTGGCTTCGCGCACGGCGATTACCTGCGTTGTGGAGCAATTGCCCGGTTCTCGCCGATCATGGAGACGATCGCCGCATTCGCTCGAAACGGCGGGCCGGTATTAGGTATCTGCAATGGCTTCCAAGTTCTCACCGAAGCGGGCATGCTCCCCGGCGCTTTGCAGAAAAACGTCGGGTTGAAGTTTCTTTGCGGCATGGAACAAATCGAGTTTGTATCGACGTCCAACATTATTGGGGTTGGTGCATCAGCCGGTGAATTATTAAACATCCCCATAAATCACTTCGAGGGCAACTATGTGTGCTCAGACGAAACTTTGAAAGAACTTGAGGAAGAAAACAGAATTGTTTTCAGATACATCGACAATCCCAACGGTTCCATAGGGGACATAGCGGGGGTTTCTAATGAGCAAGGCAATGTCGTCGGGATGATGCCGCACCCCGAACGAGCCACTTCGACAATCCTTGGGTCCAACGACGGCTCGCGTCTGCTCGAATCGTTACTCGGCGCGCAGCAGGTCACACCGACCTAATAGGCACTCAAGATTCACACGCAAGAAGCAAAGCAGCGTCGCGAGTCCGAGTGTTCCTATGCTGGTCGATTTCAGTTCTTGGTAACAGTTGTGGAGCATCCATTGATAGCTCCGACGCGTGACTAGATTTAGAGCGTGAGTGTGGCCCCTGAAGACGCAGATCGGGTCCACCGTGAACTTGGGTTGAGCGACGAAGAATACGAGAACATTTATGCCCTGTTGGGACGACACCCAAACCATCTCGAACTGGCCATGTACTCAGTCATGTGGTCAGAGCACTGTTCGTACAAGTCATCGAAGATTCATCTGAAGCGACTTCCCACAGAAGCACCATGGGTGCTGGTGGGTCCAGGCGAGAACGCCGGCGTCATTGACGTTGGCGACGGGATAGCCGTCGCCATTCGCATCGAAAGCCACAACCACCCTTCCGCAATCGAGCCATATCAAGGGGCGGCAACTGGAGTAGGAGGAATTCTTAGAGATATCTTCACCATGGGTGCCCGCCCAATTGCTGTAATGGATCCCCTCAGGTTCGGACCCCTAGATGATCCACGCAGCAGGTGGATCGCCGAAGGGGTCATCAGCGGAGTCTCCGGGTATGGCAACAGCGTCGGCGTGCCCACTGTCGGGGGAGAGATTGTCTTTGACGAAACATATAAAGGCAACCCACTCGTAAATGTCTTAGCCATGGGAGTGCTCCCTGTGGAAAGACTTGTCTTGGGACGGGCAAGCGGCGTCGGCAATCTAGCGGTGCTTCTCGGCGCATCGACCGGCCGGGACGGCATAGGTGGGGTAAGTGTGTTGGCTTCCGCAGGGTTCGACGACGAGTCTGCGAATGCGGATAAGCGCCCAAGTGTGCAAGTAGGTGATCCTTTCGAAGAAAAACGTTTGTTAGAAGCATGTCTGGAGTTGTTAGACGAGGGACTAGTGACAGGTATCCAGGACTTAGGAGGGGCAGGTATCACCTGTGCAACTAGCGAGACAGCTTCTCGCGGCGGGGCAGGAATGGATGTCGATATTTCAGCGATCCATTCGCGCGAAGAAGGTATGGAGCCGTTTGAGTTAATGACCTCTGAGTCACAAGAGCGGATGTTGGCAATTGTGCAGCCGAGGGACCTTGATCGCGTACTCGAAATCTCTTCACGCTGGGAGATAGCCGCAAGTGTCATTGGACGCGTCACCGGGGATGGGCAACTGAGAATTCTTGATGGCTTTGATGGTGAGGTGTTAGCCGAACTTCCCGCGTCGACGTTGCATGACGACGCCCCTGAATACGACCGTCCCTTGGCGCCACCCCAAGATCTAAATGAACGTCGCTCTCTTGACGCATCGGTTGGCCCAGTCGACTGTTCAGCCGACTTGTTAACCCTGCTCCGAGACCCCGCCTGGGTGTATAGCCAATATGATCATCAACTTTTCCTCAACACAGTCGTGGGACCCGGCAGCGATGGAACCCTGCTTCGGCTTCGTGACCCCAGAACCGGACGAGAAACAGGTCGGGCGTTGGGCTTGTCTACAGACGGGAACCACCGTTGGTGCCACGTAGACCCACGCCAGGGGACGGCGATGGTAGTAGCTGAGGCAGCGATGAATATCGCCTGCGTAGGTGCCGAACCGATGGCTGTCGTCAACTGCCTGAATTTCGGAAATCCCGAACATCCTGACGTCATGTGGCAACTTTCCGAAGCTGTTGATGGCATGTCCGAAGCGTGCAAAGCTTTTAATGCGCCGGTTGTGGGTGGCAACGTCAGCCTTTACAACGAAACAAATTCAATTGATATCGCTCCAACTCCTGTCGTTGGAATCATCGGAATGCATCCCCGGCTAGTGGAACAACCTCCCGGAATAACCGTTGGGGATGGCCTATCGCTGGTACTGCTTGGCCAGCAACCACAAGGGGATGTGTCCATGGCCGGAAGTCGGTGGGCCTGGGAAATTGGGGGATGTAAAGGAGGCACTCTCCCAGCATTCGATCTTGCGCAAGCGGTGCGGACGGTTGCGTTCGTGTCTGAGATCGTCCAAAAGAACCGAGTTGAAGCAGTGCACGATGTTGGTGATGGGGGCATTGGGGTAGCGCTGGCCGAAATGGCAATTAATAGCAGAGTCGGGATGGATGTAAGCGGCCTTGACGACCATCGGGCGTTGTTCAACGAATCAGGAGGACGAGTCGTTGTAGCGCTCAGCGACTCCGACCTGAGGTCCTTCTTGGAAGAGTCCTCGAATCGAGGAGTGCCAGCGCAGTCTATTGGTCGCACGGGCGGGCTTTCTCTGGTCCTGGGGTCAATCATTGATCTTTCGGTTGATGACCTCACCCGCGCTTCACGAGATGCACTACCGCAAGCGCTGGGCCAAGGGACTGTTAGCGGATGACGAGTCGCCCCCAAGAAGTTGAACTGATTAAACCCCGTGAAGCCTGCGGCATCTTTGGAGTCATGTCGCCTGGAAGTCCTGTAGCGCACCAAACTTATCTTGGTCTGTACGCCCTCCAGCATCGCGGGCAAGAATCGGCCGGTATAGCGGTGAGCGATGGTTCGAACGTGACCGTGGTAAAGGACATGGGCTTAGTGTCGGGAGCATTCGATGATCGAATTCTTGCTGCTCTGGAGGGTGGTATCGCTATCGGCCACACCCGCTACTCGACAACGGGTTCGAGCTCCTGGCGAGCGTCACAGCCCTTCTATCGCGACGTTGGTGATCTCGAATTCGCGCTCGCCCACAATGGGAATCTTGTCAACACTGCTGAATTAGCGGCTGACGCAGGAATGCTTGATGGGACCGTTATGAGTGATAGCGATCTGGTGGCCGAACTAGTCGCGGTTGAACTGGCAACTGGAGAAGCCCCTGAAGGCAATGAACTTCCCTGGGCCTTGGCTCGGGTGCTACCTCAACTTCGTGGAGGGTTTTCCTTCGTAGCTATGGATCGCCACCATCTGGTTGGGGCCCGAGGCCCGGAAGGTTTTTGGCCACTTTGCTTAGGGCGCCTTGACAACGGTTGGGTTGTCGCCTCAGAAAGCCCAGCCTTAGATACGGTTGGCGCACATTTTGTACGGGAAATCGATCCAGGCGAGATGATCATTATCGACCAAGATGGATGGACTTCGGAACAACCGTTCAGTGACCCTGATCCTCGGCTGTGTGTCTTCGAATTCGTCTATTTTTCGCGCCCGGACACCGTTCTCTACGGACGTAACGTACATGCCGCCCGGCAGCGCATGGGAGAGCAACTCGCGGATCAGGCACCAGTTGACGCTGATTTCGTAATGCCAGTGCCTGAATCAGGGATACCTGCCGCGCAGGGATTCGCCCGTGCGAGCGGGATCCCCTATCGCGACGGGCTCGTCAAGAATCGGTACATCGGAAGAACGTTCATTGCCCCCTCACAAGAAATGAGAGCGCTAGGGGTCAAAATGAAACTCAACCCGATCCGCCACAACATTCAAGATCAACGGCTTGTAGTAGTTGACGACTCCATCGTCCGAGGTACCACCACTCGAGCGATAGTTGAAATGCTGCGTTCCGCCGGGGCAGCTGAAGTCCACCTCCGCATTTCTTCACCTCCGTACAGATGGCCCTGCTTTTATGGAATGGACACTGGTACCCACGCGGAACTTCTAGCGGCCAACTTGACCATGGAGGAAATACGGGAGTACCTCGGCGTCAACTCAATCGCATACTTAGAACTCGATCGACTTATTGATGCAACCGGAGCCTCGGGAGCTGGATTCTGTACGGCATGTCTTGACGGTCGATACCCCGTGGAAATTCCCGACGGTCTTGGGCGAGACGTACTCGCAGAACGTCACGATGAGCAGGAAACAAGTTTCGTTGCGACGTCACAATTGAAGCTCGACCAATGACCTCGGAAGTTACCTATTCAGCCGCTGGGGTTGATATTGACTTAGCTGAAGAAGCTGTGCGGCGGCTCGCTCGGCATGTTCGGTCGACCTTCAGACCAGAGGTTCTGAGCGACATAGGCGGGTTCGGTTCCCTAGTGGCAATACCAGATGGATACACAGAACCGGTGCTTGTCGCGGGCAATGACGGAGCGGGAACAAAGCCGCTGGTTGCCAAGGCATTGGATCGGTATGACACGATCGGCATAGATGTGGTGGCTATGTGCGTTGACGACATCGTCACGTCAGGGGCGGAACCGCTCTTTTTCCTAGATCAGATAACCACCGGCAAAGTTGACCCCGAACGCATTGAACAGTTGGTCATGGGGTTTGCCGAGGGTTGTCGTCAAGCGGGATGTGCCCTCACCGGAGGAGAAATCGCTGAACATCCGGACCTTATGGGCGACGACGACTTTGACCTCTCCGGTTTTGCCGTCGGGGTGGTGGAACACGCAGACATCCCCTCCAAATCTTCTGTCTGCGAAGGCGATGTGCTAATTGGTGTCGCATCACCCGGCTTGCGCTGCAACGGGTACAGCCTTGCCCGCAAAGTTCTTCTTGACGGTCATCCCCTCGATCAACCCGCTTGGGGTGGAGCCGATACCTCCCTCGGCGAAGAGTTGCTCCGACCCTCGGTAATTTATGCGCCCACCGTGTTAGAAGTATTTGACGAATTTGAGGTGCATGGAGCAGCGCATATAACAGGAGGGGGCCTAGCCGGGAACCTCACACGAATAATTGAAAGTGATGTTGGCGTACTCCTTCACCCCACCCGCTGGCGGACCCCTGAAATTTTCGACCGAATCGCTACGGAAGGCCCGGTGTCTGAAGAAGAAATGCAAAAGGTATTTAACTTAGGAATCGGAATGGTCATTGTCGTGCCAGCAGACCAGAGCAGTGGGACCATCGAAATCGCTGCCCGAAATGGGCATGAGGCTTGGGAAATAGGAGAAGTCATGATCGGCGATGGTGAAGTGCAATGGGCCACCGAATGACAGCGTTAGATCCAAATCGGGAAAGCCTCAAAGACCATGTTCTTGCACACGCAGTGCGGACAGGCGACTTTGTATTGAAATCGGGCCGCAGGAGCAACTGGTTCATTGACGGTAAACAAACCGCTTGCCGCCCCGAAGGCATCAAATTGGTTGCTGATGTCATCCTCAGCGAGATTCAGGGCTTAGACGCTATAGGTGGCTTGACAATGGGGGCTGATCCCGTTGCCTACGGAGTGGCAGCAATAGCAGCGGACCGAGGAGTTCCGATTCGTTCGTTCAGTATCCGCAAGGAAGCCAAAGATCATGGCGTTGAAGGCAGGGTTGCTGGCGCATTAAGTCGCGGGGACCGAGTAGCAATCATGGAGGACGTTGTAACCCGGGGGGTATCACCTCTAGAAGCAGCTGAAGTCGTCCGAGCATTCGGAGCTGAACCAGTCATGATCATTGCGATAGTAGACCGCGGAGGAACTTGCGGGGCCCTTGCAAAACAAGCAGGAATAGAGTTCTACCCCTTGCTGACAGCGCTCGACTTAGGGTTCGAATACGAAGGTCCCTGAAAACAAATGGCGCGCAGCTGTTTGGTCCCGGCGCCCTCTCCCGCCACAATAAAGGGCTCCCTCTGCGCCAGGAGACCCGATGTCGCGTCCAACCGCTGCTTTCTCTGCCACATTAGAAGTAGAGCTCGCACACGAACCAGGCACCCTAGGTCGACTATGTACCGCCATTGGCGACGTCGGAGGAAACATTCGAAGTCTGCGCGGTTTTACCGTAACTGCGGGTTCGTTACGCGAAGAGGTTGTCGTTGACGCCTCCAGCGAACAGCACGTCGAAGAAATCTGTGCGGCCGTCGACGGGCTAGACGGCATCAAGGTGATCACCGCTGTGGATCGCACCTTTAAAATCCACGAAGGCGGCAAACTCGAAACAGTCAGTCGTATCCCGTTGCGCGACGCGGACGACCTGTCGATGGCTTACACCCCCGGGGTCGCCCGGGTATGCATGGCTATTCACGCCGACGAAGCCGTTTCCCACGAACTGACGATACGAAAGAACACAGTCGCGATCGTCAGCGATGGCACGGCTGTACTTGGTCTCGGCAATATCGGCCCCGCTGCCGCGATGCCCGTCATGGAAGGTAAGGCACTGCTGTTCAAGGAGTTCGCTGGGGTTGATGCCTTTCCCATTTGCCTGGACGTAGAGACACCCGAACAAATTGTTGAGACGGTAATTCGATTAGCGCCGACATTTGGTGGCATCAACCTAGAAGACATAGCTGCTCCGGGAGCGTTCGAAGTCGAAGCGGCTCTGCGTGAAGCTCTCGACATCCCCGTCTTTCACGATGACCAACATGGCACGGCAGTCGTAGCCCTGGCGGCTCTAGAGAACGCCGTTCGCTTAACAGGGAAAGATCTTAAAGATCTTCGATGTGTGATTTTGGGTGCGGGAGCAGCTGGAGTCGCCTGCGCCAAGATTCTGCTAGGCCGAGGGATCGGAGATGTCGTCGTATGTGACAGGCAAGGAGCTATTTACCCTGGCCGTAATGGACTGAACTCCGCGAAAGAGTGGTTGGCGCTCAACACAAACACTGACGGCATCACTGGTTCCGTTGCCGACGCGATGGTGGGAGCCGACGTGTTTATGGGTGTGAGCGGTCCCGGACTGGTCACGCGAGATGACGTAGCGGCAATGGCGGATAAACCCATTGTTTTCGCGATGGCAAACCCCGACCCGGAAATTCTCCCCGAAGCGATCGACGACATCGCCGCAATCGTTGCTACCGGCCGTAGTGATTACCCGAACCAGATCAACAATGTTCTGGCCTTCCCGGGGATATTCCGCGGGGCATTCGATGCTGGTGCCAGCGATATCACCGAAGGCATGAAAATCGCAGCCGCGAGTGCCATCGCGGCGGCGGTATCAAGCGATGATCTAGCTCCAGATTTGATCATTCCCACAGCCTTTGACCGGTCCGTAGTCCCCGCAGTTTCCAGAGCCGTGGCCGACGCAGCCTTCGAAGATGGTGTCGTCCGCCATCCAATGGACTCGTAACAAAAGCATCGCTCTGCCGCTCCCCGAAAAGAGCCGAAAGTCAGGGGCTATAAACCCCTGACTTTCTAGCGTGGTCGGGACCGGCGTCGATCCGGTGACCTCACGCTTTTCAGGCGCGCGCTCTGCCAACTGAGCTACCCGACCGCGGTCCCGACGGGATTTGAACCCGCGACCTCTGGCTTGACAGGCCAGCGTGAACTCCAGACTTCACCACGGGACCAACCGTGCTTGCCACTAATAATCAATGACAAGAGATTGAATTCTGGCGTGGAAGATGTCGTATTGCAACTCGCTGGGTTGTATTCAACGAACCTTTGAGCGGCGAAACTCTTCTCTTATTTCACCCACATGGGGCGGGCGCATCAGCAACTCGATGGCGTTCCATAGTGTGCGCGACACTGAGTCAAACAGAATCGGAAACAGCACCCCGACAGGAGCGGCGAGCATAAGAAGAGTTGACGTGGCTGTGTTGGTTCCGTTTATCAGCAATGTGAAGATCACCACCACCAACACCAGCGCTGAACTGGCCACCGTGTTGACTGCTACTGCTCCCAGTGAGTGTCCCTCCATGCGTTCAAAATGCAGACCGCAGCGTGGACAGTCATCCACCATCGCAAATATGTGGCATTTGCGGAAAAGATTTCGACCACCGCACACTCCACAAGCCAGGGTTAAGCCGCGCCACAGTGCCTTCATTTTGCCTTGAGGGCCTTTCTCAACCGTCGAGCAAGATTGCCGCGTTGACCCACGTGAACGTATTCGAGACCCCGCCAAGTTGCGAGGGAACGAAGTTCAATAGCTAAGGCTTCTACGCCGAGATCATCTAAACCCTGGGGCTCAGCGAAAGCTCCGGGAACCCGCAGGGTGCTTGCCTTGACGTCGGCTTTAACGTCGACCCTCGCGCACAAACTGTTGTCGTGGAGAAACGGCAAAACGTAATACCCGTAAACACGCTTGGGCTCGGGCACATAAATCTCTAAGCGGTATCTGAAGTCGAATAATCGCTCTGCCCGAGGGCGAAACCAGACGATCGGATCGAAGGGGCTGACGAGAACAGATCGAGAGTCACAAATGTTGGGGCTGGCTTGAGCATGGATGTAGCCAATCCGATCCCACCCTTGAACTTGGACCGGCAAGAGATCTTCGTTCTCTACCAACTCGTTGATTCGTTCTTTTCCGGGAATTTTTGGCAACCGGTAATAATCGATGAGATCTTCAGCGCTGGCGACGCCAAGATGAACCGCAGCTCGACGCAACAGCTCAAGATGAGCTTCGGTTTCGCTTGGAGCATTTTCAAAGGCCGATGTCGGCAAGACACGTTCAGACAGGTCGTAGTAGCGGGTGAATTGTTCTCGTCGGCTGATTGTGAGTTTTCCAATCCAAAAGAGCCATTCGAGTGCCATTTTTGAATCGGACCACCCCCACCAGGCTGCACCGCGAGGCCGGTCCTGTAGTTGGCCAGCGCTTACTGGTCCATTCGCGGCAACGTGTTGTTCAACCCGCGAAATGGAGTTCGGGTTCTTAACAGCGAAGCGCCAAATGCCCTTCCACAAGTCACCTTGCTCGGCTCTGCGCATACGCCAGGCAAACAAGGGCCAATCGGTCACAGGTAGGTAACTTGCTTCATGGCACCAGTACTCAGCTAGGTCTCGCCGTTGATAAGCAGATCGATGGAGCAAATCGCGTAGGTGGTCGTGAGAGCCCCCTAGGCGCGACCTGAGTACCAGCAGGTGCGAACGCGCTATCGCGTTTACGGCATCAATTTGAAGTACCCCTAAACTTCGGAATGCCTTCCGAAGGTGGCGTATATCTGGACGCGCGGAAGCTAGAGACCCTCCCAGACCTTGCGCGGAAATCGCTATCGCTCTGGCCTGCCGCCCCGATAATTCAACAGGTCTCGCATCCATCATCTTGGGGACAAGACCCTAGTGAACGTGGTTCAGCGTTCCTCTTTGAAAATAACGTGCTTGCGGATTACCGGGTCATACTTCTTGAGTTCGATTCGTTCCCGGGTGTTCGTCTTATTCTTCCGTGTCGAATACGTGTAACCGGTGTCGGCAGTGGATTTGAGCTTTATCACCGGCCGCTTGTCGCTTTTAGCCATCAGACTTTCTCCCCACGTCGACGAAGATCCGCCAACACTGACTCGATCCCGCGCTTATTAATAATCTTGATGCCCTTTGTACTTACCATCAAGGTCACGTGTCGCTTCTCATTCGGCACATAGAACTTCTTTTTTTGGATATTCGGCTTAAACCATCGCTTGTTGCGACGGTGAGAGTGAGACACCGTGAAACCGGTAGTAGGTCTGCGACCGGTTACCTGACAAACATTGCTCATAAGAAATCTCGGAGTGGGGGAGTGACGAATTGCGCCACGAGAATGAAGAGTTTCAAGGCTAACAGCGAGGTCTGCTAATCGCCATATCGATCACATCTCATCGCTTGCTACACGTGCGGGATTATGTCCTTCCCTACGCGTTCAAGCACTTCGTATCGGGGATCGAAACTTGGGAGGATCATCAATTGATCAAGCCCGCGTTCTTCAAGTTGTTGTAATCGTTCAATGACCTGATCTGCTGTGCCAACGATGCAGGTAGCGTCGATCAGTTTTGGGGTGACGAATCGCTCTTCTTCGGGGATGACCCAACAGTTGTGGCCTGCATGGATTCGTTGGTGGATTCGTTGGGCGTCGTAGTCGGAAAGCATGGCTGTGTAGTCATCCCAAATATCTGCTAAACGACTCCCTGGTGGTCGGCCATATTGTCGGTACTGGTCGTATGAATAATGAATGGATGCCATCGCCATTGCTCCAGCCTCTGCCTTCACGCGGGGGCTTTCGATGGTTTCGCCTTCGTCAAGCACGACGATGGTGGTCAGAGAGCATGTTAGGTAGTGGTCACGATCGAAATCCCTTCCGGAATCGGATGCCCCTCGTTCGATCATTTCCCACATACGGTCCATGATTTGAGCATCTGGAGGGATGGACATAACGGCCCCATCGCCATATTTTCCTGCTAACGCCAGTGACCGAGGACCGAACCCTGATACGTAGAGCGGAATTGGATCGTCGAAATTGACGAATCCCTTGTCGGGCATGATGTGTCGTATAGGGCTGGTCTTCCCCTCGAATTGATGTTGAGCTTCTTCGCCTCGCAGAAGCGGACGCAAAGCGTCTAGATACTGATCGAAATCAGCAATTCTTTGGGGTTTGTGCCCCATAATCCGCATTGCTGTGTTCCCTGTCCCAATCCCAAGGAATGTGCGTCCCGGTGCCAAAGCATTAATGGTTGCTATTGACGATGCGGTTACGGGCGCTGGACGGGTACCCGACACTGAGACACCGGTTCCAATATTTATCGTTGAAGTTCGATCGGCGACCAAAGCGAGAGCCGCGTAACAGTCGGACCAAATCATTTGACTGTCTGCCAACCAGGCGTGTGAGTATCCGAGTTCTTCTGCACGAACCACATAATCAATGTCACCGACGTGTGACGCGACGCAGACACCTATATCCATGGCGGCACCCTAGAACAGAACTCTTAGCGCTCGCCGATCGCAAACAGTCCCCCCTCGCGGGAGCCGATGTAGATGCGCCCGTTCCAAACAGTGGGGGTCGCTTCGATGCACCCACCGATCTCGATTCTCCAGATTTCTATTGGTTCGATTCGCGGATTTTGAACCCCGAATGCTCGCAAATACCCACCACAATCACCAATTATCAAAATGTCGTCGACAACCACCGGTGAACCCCAAAGCGGACCTTCTAATTGTTTGGCCCACAACACTTCTCCAGAATCACGGTCGATAGACATCAACTGACCACTGTTGGTAGTGACGTACAGCACATCCTTATGAAGCGCAGGGGTACTCCAAATTCCCCCGGGACTTCTTCGGTTGTCGTGAACGGACCAAACTAAAGGGTTGTCTGGGATGTTCGGGTTCAGTTTGACAAGCTGTCCGACCTCGCGAGATCGCGGAGTTGCGCGCTCATATTCGGCCGCAACATAGAGGAATCCTTCCCCGTCCACCACGATGGTCGCATCGACATCATCTCCCATCCACCACCGAAAATTTCGAACCGGAACGTCTCCCCGGCGCAACGGCTCAAGATCCCAGCCTTGTACTAGACCACCGGAATTGGAGAACCAGACGGTGTCGCCAGAGATAGCCACTGAGTTTTCGATCGAAACGTTGTTATCGCCCAGAGCTTTCAGGAGTTCTTCATCCCAGCCCGGCGCCTGGAAAACAATTTCCGGGTTCACTGTTACTAAGCCCGAACTGTCCAGTTGACGATTTAGACGAACAATGTGCAACCAACTGTTTTCACCTCCAGTGATGAGGTGATCTTTAAGGATGAGAGGTGCACCGTCCCAATCATCGTTCCACATCACTGGGTCAACGTCGTTGCCGGAGAGACTCCACAACTCAACCAGTTGGTCGGGCCGATCAAAAGCCAAGACCCTCAATTTCCCATCGCGTGAACCGCTGTAGAGCAACGGAAAGCCGTCCGGGTCAACGGTGAGAGACCCCTTGACGATGTCACCCGTCACAAACTTCTGCAGTCTTGGCTGACCGGTCAGTGCATCAAGAATGTGGATGCCGCGGTCGTAGGCGCCAACGGCCAACCAGGTTTCAGTCCCGACCTCCCAAACGGCAGGTTGGCCGGTCCACCCGATGCCACACCAAGTTGTGGTGCGCCCTTGTGTCGTTGACAGCGAACACAAATTCTCTCTCTCAGGAAACCGCCATAAAACCTCGGGCATCAACGGCACAGGGCCGCGTCCATACCATGACCTCGTGGGGGATCCTCGGAAGGTCAGGACACCCTGGACGGCTTCGCCCCAGGGAAGTTGCACGTTCCTGGGGTTCCACCAACCCTCGTAAGGTTCGGTCGTGGTAGTGATTTGCGAAACGGACGGTTGTGTGGTCCCCGGTAACGATGTCGAAGAAGTCGCTGATGGTGCGCTCGTAGAAGTTGGGGTAACGCGTCGCGCAACCGACGATGTCGTCGTAATAGAACTAGTTGGAATGGTTAATGGCTCCGCTAACAGAGTCGCATCGTCTTCGGCGCAAGCGACGGCTGAGAAAATCAGGGCGGCAAACACGAGCAAACAAAAGGTCGCTGCCGGACCGGTATCACCGGAGACCCTAAATTGGCGGCGCGACTTGGTCATGGTGGATGAGATCCTATTAGTGGGTAACCACCACACCGTGATGGTGAATTCTTACCCGATGTTCATCTTGGTGAAGTAGATCTATATCTGATGGATCCCTCCAAAACGCCTTCGCCGGATCTAACGGGTGCTGTCGTTGCTGTCGTTGATGACGACAAGCGAATCCGCCAAGCGTTAGAGCGAGCTCTTAAAGCAGAAGGGTATGACGTCGTAGTGGCGGCTGACGG
>DGLO01000143.1:1656-3196 GCA_002388005.1 Candidatus Neomicrothrix sp. UBA4542 | reverse complement strand
GGTGTCACAGAAGGACCAACTTCAACGCGCCGCCCGCGTATTCAAATAGGTCGAGTACAGCCCCGTTGTCGCACACACGTACAACCGATTTCTCTTAAGGCCACCAAATTCGACATTAGCCACTACTTCAGGGATTCTGATTTTCCCAATCAACACGCCGTCGTCCGCGAAGCAGTGCACACCATCACCAGCCGATGTCCAAATATTTCCATCTTCGTCGACACGAAAGCCGTCAAAAACACCGGCTGTGCACGTCGCGAAAGTCGAGTGCGCACCTGTCAGGGCCCGCCCATCTGCGGATACCTCATACGCCCGAATATCAGGGGGACAGGCTGCGCCTACATGAGAAACACCCGTGTCCGCAACGTAAAGGGTGCTTTCATCGGGCGAAAAAGCGAGCCCGTTAGGACGAACCATGTCAGAAATCATCAGATCTAGCGTCCCGTCGGGGTCAAGGCGATACACATACGACCCGCCGATTTCAGATTCTGCCGCATCACCTTCGTAGTCACTATCAATGCCGTACGTGGGGTCGCTGAACCAAATACTGCTGTCCGATTTCACAATGACGTCGTTCGGTGAATTCAATCTCTTGTTCTCATACCGTTCGGCGAGAACGCGACGAATTCCATCATGATCGATTCGGGTAACTGCCCGCCCGCGATGCTCGGCGGTAACGATTCGCCCTTGTAGATCCAAACAATGTCCGTTGGCATTGAAGGCAGGTTCTTCGAATACGTCTACACGACCTGTTCGTTCGTCGTACCTAAGTGTCCGGTCGTTGGGAATGTCCGAAAAAATGAGTTGTTGCGAGCTCGGGACATACACCGGGCCCTCTGCCCAACGTGCTCCGGTCCAGAGGTGTTCGATGTGCGCGTTGTGAATGACTAGCCCATAAAATCTGCGATCAAGTACTTCGATCGCGGGGTCAAGCGCCATAGTTCTGCCCTGGTTGCCCGGTTGATACCAGCAACTTCCTTCCCCCGGCCATCATTTGCCAGAAAGCTTCCAGGCGAAAACCGCCAGGGGCCTTTGACGCGGAGCTCGATGTGTACAACGGCGCTAGTCGACCGGGCTGACTTCAACTGTTAACTGAACCCGGACATCCGAATGCAGTCGAACCTGCACGCTGTGCGTCCCCACTCGACGAATAGGTTCGTCTAGCGACATATCTCTCCGGTCAAGTTCGACGCCAGTCTGAGCTTTGACGGCCTCTGCTATCTCACTTGTGGTCACAGATCCATACAACTGATCCTCTTGACCCACGCGGGCTTGGACCCCAATAACTTGAGCTTCCAATCCTCGAGCAAGGTCTTCTGCGTTCTCTCGCTCTTTAAGACCTCGAAGATCACGGGATCGCTGCATCGCCTGGGCTTGGCTAGCTGCGCCCGGGGTAGCTCTCATTGCTAGCCCCTTTGGCACAAGGAAATTCTGTGCGTAGCCATTCGCAACCTCAACGACGTCACCGGCGTTCCCTATACCTTCGACGTCGGAACGGAGAATTACCTTCACTCGCTACTCACCACCTCAGAGACCTCGT
>DGLO01000143.1:0-1255 GCA_002388005.1 Candidatus Neomicrothrix sp. UBA4542 | reverse complement strand
GTCTTCGTTACGGGCATCTCTGTCAGAACGTCCGCGGCGTCTATCACCTTTTCTCTGGGTGACGACACGTTGTGCGTAGGGGATCAACGCCATTTCGCGAGCCACCTTGATCGCTTTCGCAACCTCGCGTTGTTGGTGACGGTTATTCCCAGATACACGCTGGCTTCTGATTTTCGAGCGATCCGAGACAAAGGCCCGCAACAAGTTCACGTCCTTGTAATCGATGTACTCGATCTTGTCTTTGACAATCGGGCTGACCTTTTTCTTACGGGGTTTCCTCAGATCTTTAGCTTTTGGCCCGGGGTGCTTTTTCTTACCAGCCACTAGAACGGCTCCTCGTCAGGAATTTCGTAACCGGTTCCAAAATCAGAGCCGGCATTAGATGGATTGGATTGGCTGGGACGAGGCCCTGCGCTTTCTCCCCGTTCATTGCGACTTACCTGCGCGGTGGCCCATCGAATACTCGGACTGACTTCATCCGCCACAATCTGCACAGCCGAACGTTTTTCACCGTTCTGACCTTCCCAGTTTCGATAATCAAGGCGGCCGTACACCACAACTCGCATGCCCTTTGTAACGGATTCAGCCACGTTTTCCGCGAGGTCACGCCAACAAGAAACATCGAAATAGTGAGCTTTGTCTTCACCTTGGTTTGATCGTTGGTTCCACGCGAGGCCAAAACCACACACCGCCGCGCCTCCTTGGGTAAACCGGAGTTCAGGGTCGCGAGTCACATTGCCAACAAGCACGACATTATTGTCAAAAGCCATTTTGATCCCCCAGATCAGTCGACGTCAGTTGCCGGAGTGGTTCCTGCAAGTAAGCCGCGCTTTGCAGCTTCGTCGTCGGGTAGGCGAATAAGTTTATGGCGAACGACGTCGTCTGCTATCCGCAGCGCTCGTTCCACGGGGTCCATCGCTCCACCTTCAGCTACCAGTTCGACGACTGAGTAATAGCCTTCAGTTTTGTGGTCAATTTCGTACGCGAATTTTCGGCGGCCCCAAAAATCAACCTCGGAAATTGTGCCAACTTCCTCTATGCGAGTACGCAAATCTTTCAGCGCATCCTGCACTTGTACATCGTCAAGGTCGCCGTCGTGAATGACCATCAACTCATAAGCGCGCATGGCGTTTCCTCCTTCGGACCCGGTAAACCGGGGCCCCAATGGCGGGGCAGGGGTTAGAGATTTCTCACCAGACAAGAACGTTATTGCGTTCAACTATGCCCGGTTGCGTGCTCCACGGTATTGGTTGAA
>DGLO01000119.1:24507-48379 GCA_002388005.1 Candidatus Neomicrothrix sp. UBA4542 | reverse complement strand
GTTATGAAGACTCTCCGGTTGGAATGATGAATAGGCCTTCAGCTGTGATCAACGGATCAGCAACTTCGTCGGGGACTCCATCCCTGTCTTGACGGACGTTCAACTCAACCTTGAGTTTGCGACCTTCACGGCTTGCTTCCCAAGCTTCGAACCACACTGGGTGGTCAACTGGGACCCCGCCACGGTAGTCAACCTCAAGGCGGGCGGTGTAGGCAGCCTCTCCAATGACGACCATCAGATATCCCATGGTGTCGTCAATCAACGCCGAAACTGCACCCCCATGAACCCTCCCGGGGGCGCTTTCAAAAGCAGCCCCGAAAATGACTTTGCTTCGCACTCGATCCCCAACGCGGCGCAGTTCAACCTCGACGCCCATGGGATTGGCCGGTCCGCTAAAGGTCCTGTCACTGAAGGCGATGACTTCAGCGCCGTCACCAGGTTGAGGATCGCTATATCGACGTTCAAAATAGTCTGATGGTCGGGCTACAGGATCCGAGCGCTCTAGATCTGAAGCAGCAGTATCAGCCCACTGGGCAATTGCTTCCAACTCTGCGTCGCTGACCCGATGGCGGACAAAGGCGTTACCGAGCCTACGCAACGCCTTAGCTGAACGACTTCGCTGGAAAAGCTGCGAGTCGGGATAAACCAGATGAACGTCTGGGGTCAAATCATGATCATCTTTAGTCATGAGAACCTATGCGGTTGTGTTGTTCGTAGGGATAACCGATTAGGCCACCACCAGGGCTTTGAGGGTCGAAAATCCAGTACTGACGGATCTCTTCGATGAGGTTGCCTTGAAAGCTGTAATGCTCGCTACCCCTTACGGAAAAACTTTCCCCGAGATGCTCACCTTCCATCATCCACTCGATCGCCGCAGACTCACCGCTCTCCACGACCCGTTCGACAACCCATCTCGCGCCCGTCCATTTAGTCCGAATCTGATTCCAAAACTTTCCGATGGATCCGGCGGACACGATGGGAGAATGATTTGTGTCATAGATCACAGCGTCGTCGGTGAAATGTTTCGCTACGTCTTCGTCTGAACCGGAAGTACATGCTTCGAAATAAGAACGAATTTGATCTTCATGAGTGGTCATAGAGAGATTTTCTCAGACAGAAAGCCTCGCCGCGTAAGCGTGCGTCGTGAAGGGCTGTCGGTAACTGCCTCCGGCTAAATCGATCTGCTCCGCGACTCGCATCAAAAGATCCTCTAACACCGATGGTTTCAGCATTCTGTGGTCAGATTGAGTACGGAGATTTTGTATGTGCTGGAGGGTACTTATTTCGAGCTCCCACTCGATCTGTAATTCTTCCACGGGTCCAAACAGGCCACTGAGGTTGATTTCTTCTGCGGGAGTCTCGGCGCTAATCGCTGCCTTAGAACCCGGTAACCGAACCGGGTATGACTTGTTCTTGAACTCGGGCGCGAGTTCGGCGTAAATCAGATCAGTAGCAGTGTCGAATGGTTGTTTCGCTAGCTCAGGTCGGTTCCAGAAAACGCATAACCAACCATTCGAACCAAGAAGCGAAGCGACGCGCTGAAAACGGGTGGCCGGGTTTGTCCAATGCCATGATTGGCCCGCTATAACCAAAGCGGCCTTCCTGGCTTGGTCCGTCCAATCGTCAAGGGTGGATTCTTCGACCGAAAACAGCTCGCTGTTTTGTAACTCTCGTAGGGCTATCGAAGCCATAGCCGGATCCGGTTCCAAACCTACGATTTCATACCCCCGTTCGATGAGCGGAGAGGACGCTTTGCCCGTGCCACACCCAACATCAACTACAAGATCAGCAGTTAAGGTCTGACAGGTTGTCAGGATCCATTCGAAAAGTTCATCGGGATATCCAGGTCGGTAACGATGGTAAATCTCTGCGACCTCACCGAAAACTAACGACTGTTGCTTAGCTTCAAACGTCATAAGTCGGATCAGCTAGTAGCCCATGACAACCACCGGTCGTCCCTTTTTTCAAGGCGAAGACTCAGTCCAAAACACTTAGATAGAGACTCAGCAGTGAGGATTTGGTCAAGAGGCCCACAAGCCATAACGGCGCCTCCTCTGAGTAACAGGCCGTGAGTAAATCCCGGTGGAATTTCGTCAGTGTGGTGTGTGACGAGCACGGTTGCAGGTGTCTCAGGATCTGCCGCGACTGCAGCCAAACTGTTCACGAGTTGTTCTCGTCCAGCCAGATCAAGCCCAGCCGTCGGTTCATCCAGCAACAGTAAGTCCGGATCGCCCATAAGAGTCCGAGCGAGCTGCACACGTTGCTGTTCTCCCGAAGACATTGTGTGAAATCGGCGCGTAGCGAGAGCCGTCGCGTCGACCCTGTTCAAACAATCCATAGCAGCTGAGCGATCTTGCTCGGAGTAGTTATGCCACCAGGTTTCAAGTGCCCCGTGTTGAGCGGTCATCACGATGTCGAGCCCTTGGATATCTGATCTGAACTGATCTCGCAGTGACGATGAAGCCAATCCGATTCGTTGGCGGAGCGCTCGGACATCGGTGGCACCCCACGTCTCCCCGAGAACCTCAACAGTGCCGGTGGTGGGATAGCGGTAGAGCGACAAAATCTTGATGAGAGTGGTCTTTCCGCTCCCGTTCGGCCCAAGGATTACCCAACGTTCCGAAGATGAAATATTGAGGTTGATTGGCCCCAACACCGTTGTGCCTTCGTATTTCACCGAAACGTCGCGAAGTACGGCTGAGGAAGAGACGAGGGTCACAAAGCCAAGCTTGCCAGATTGAATGAGTTAATCCGAAAGGGGAACTGACTCGGCCGACGTGTTGCTCTCAACGTGAGACATCCAAGTCTCAAACATCTCCGAGTAACGTCCCCCGAGTCCGAGTAACTCTTCATGTGTTCCCAGTTCGATGATCGTTCCAGCGTCTACCACCCCAATTCGGTCGGCCTTCATTGCTGTCGCGAGGCGATGTGCGATCAGAACTGCGGTGCGGCCTTCAAGCAAGCTTTCCAATGCTTGTTCTATCTGCGCTTCAGAACGGAGGTCGAGGCTCGATGTCGCTTCATCTAGAACAATTACCCGCGGCCTTGATATAAACGCCCGCGCGAGTGCAAGGAGTTGACGTTCTCCCGCCGACAACGACACCCCGCGTTCATGCACCAGGGTGTCAATGCCGTCGGGTAGTTGTTGGACCGCTTCCGTCAGCCCGACATGCTCGATTGCGGCATTGATTTCTTCCGTCGTTGCGCCGCGGTGAGCGAAGGCGATGTTGTCGCGAATTGTGCCGTGGAAAAGAAAGGGCTCCTGCGGGACGACACCTAATTGATTCCGTAGAGAGTCAATATCAACTTGGCGGAGATCCTGGCCATCGATCGTTACTGAACCCGCACTGGGATCGTAGAAACGCGTAATGAGTTTCGCAATCGTGCTCTTACCAGCACCCGTGGCCCCTACCAGAGCGAAAGTCTCACCAGGCTCAATCGACAAATCGATGTTGTGTAAAACCTCGGTGTCTTGGTTGTATGCGAACGTCACCGACTTCAGCTCGATGCTGCCGACTATCGGGGGAAGCACAGGTGCGTTCGGCGCCTGAGTGATAGAGGGTTCGGTTGCCAGAATGTCAGCTATTTTCTGCAGTCCCGACTGTCCCTGCTGATATGTGTTGTACAACTGGACCATTTGCTGGATAGGCGCAAAGAAAGTGTTCACGAAGAGAACGAAAGCTGTCAGTTCACCCAATTGCAGAGTTCCATCTTTCACCATCCATCCACCGATCAGCAGCACGATCGCTTGGGCCGCTATGCCAATTCCTTCGGTAGCAGGCCCGTAGATCGCTCCGGCGCGAGCGGTGTACAAATTGGCATCGAGATAGGCACCTACAACTGTTCTGTGAAGCTCACTGTTTTGGCGACGGCGGTTCAACGCAGCAATAACGCGAACCCCAGCAAGATTCTCGGAAAGATCTGCCAGCACGGAAGCAATTCGGTCTCTTACCTCGAGATAGCCACGCTCGCTGACGCGTCGAAACCATAGGGTCATAACGACTAACGGAGGTAACACCAAAGCCAGCAATAGGACCGCTAACTGAGCGTTGTAGGAAAAGAGAACGACCGTTACTACTGAGATGGTGAGAGCTTGAATGATCAGGTTCACGAAGCCTTCATTCACCAGCAGCGTCAAAGCCTCCACGTCGGAGGTCATTCTGCTGAGCAGCACCCCGGACTTCTCGGAGGTGTACCAGTCGAGTCCCATTCGTTGGTATTGACTAAATAGCCGTACCCGAACGTCGTACATGATGTTTTCACCAAGTCGTCCGTTCCAACGCTGACGCAAAAAACTAGTGACTCCGTTAACGAGAATGACCAATCCGAAGAGCCAAACTGCCCTATAAAGAGCGCCACGGTCAGCCCTCATGACACCGTTATCGATGCCTTGTTGGACCAGTACAGGACCCAATAAAGCGGTGACGGTTTCGATGGCTAGAAGAACCAATCCGAAAAGAGCAGCGGAGCGCCGCTTCGCGAACAGCGCTCGAAGATTGAGTCTCGTGTGATCGGTGACGAATCGTTCGAATGAGACAACAGGGTCAGGATGCTCGGGTTCATTTTGGAGTACGCGGTCAGCTCCTTCTTGCATCTCCGAAGGAACCCCAGCGAAGGGCAAGCCCGCGCTCGCGCTTGCTTGGGTTGCGCTTGGACCTCCGAAAGCTCCGCCACCTGGCGGGCCCATCATTACCATGCTCGCTCTCCGTCGTCGGTAACCGACGCCGCGAGCGCTTGTACATAACGAGGCTCACTGTCCATCAGATACTGATGGGAGCCGTCAGCAACGATGTGACCGTCTTCTACCAGAACAACCCGTTGCGCTAGGCCGATTGTGGAGAGCCGATGCGCAATCACAATTGTTGTGCGATCTTTCAGCAGCTCTTGAAGGGACCTGTGAATCCGTTCTTCGATCTCGACATCTATGGAGCTTGTCGAGTCATCCAAGATAATGACGGATGGGTTTTGAAGAAAAAGTCGGGCAAGAGAGATCCGCTGCCTTTGGCCTCCCGAGAGGTCGTAACCCCTCTCTCCGATGATTGTGTCGTACCCGTTCTCTAAGCCGACTATGAACTCGTGGGCTTGAGCGGCGCGGGCAGCCTTTTCGACGGAGATTCGGCTGGCGCCTGGTTGACCATAGGCAATGTTGTCGTGGACGCTGGTTGAGAACAAAAATGGTTCGTCGGGTACTAGCCCTATGGTGCTACGAAGACTCGCCTGAGTAAGTGAGGCGATGTCTTGCCCATCCAGCAAAATGGAGCCTTGTTGAAGGTCGTAAAAGCGCATCAACAGTCGGGCAACGGTCGATTTTCCAGAACCCGTTCGCCCGACAATAGCGATGCTTTGCCCGGCGGGAATTTCGAGCTCGAAATTGTGAAGAACCCTGGGAGGTTCTTCCACTCCCTTTGTTCCACCGACGGTCTCGGTCCCATAAGCAAAGCCGACCTGAGAAAAAGAAATGGCCCCTCCGGCGGGGACCAGATCAACAGCCCCGGGCTTATCGCTGGTTCCTGGCGGTTCGTCAAGAACTTCGTAGATCCGTTCAGCTGACGCCTTGGCCCTCTGGCCCAGGATCAACAGCATGCCGACAAATCGGAATGGTGCTTGTAGCAGCAGGATGTACAGGTTGAAAGACACCAAATCTCCGATGCTTAGCGAACCGTTGATGACCTGCTGGCCGCCGACCAGAAGCACTGCTGCCAACGCAAGCCTGGGAAGATTCTCAATAAACGGAGTATGGGATGCTCGCGTTCGGTGTTGAAGAAGGTTCGCCCAGCGGAGACGTTCGGCTCCGCGGGCAAGAGCCTCGATCTGTTGACGCTCAGCTGCGAATGCCTTGACAACTCGTACTCCGCTTACTGATTCGTCCACCACAGTCGCGATTTCAGCTTGACGGGACTGAACGACCCATGAAAGGGGAAACATGATCGTTCTGAGCCTTTGACCGATAGCGAAGACTCCGGGTAGAGCGACCATCGTAATTGCAGTTAGCGGGAGACTTATCGCTGCCATGAGGCCTATAGCGATCACGAAACTCAAGAATTGGACCGCCATAATCGGCGCAAAGGCCATGAACATCTGAACTGATCTGATGTCAGAGTTAGCTCGACTGATTATTTGACCGCTTTGAACGCGGTCGTAAAAGGCGAAAGACAGTCGACCCAGATGCTCGAAGAGCAATGTCCGTAATTGATATTCGACCTTGAACGCCATTCCGTAAAGGCCGTACCGATAGCCAAATGTTGCTCCTGCTCTCGCCACCCCAAGTATCAATAGGGTCAAGACGAAGATCCACAGGCTGCCGCTTTGGTCGATGAGTGCCCCGTCGATAGCTAGCCCGATCACCCGAGGGACAAGGATTTGGGCGACCATCGCTACCAGAGCGGCAAGCACTGACCAGGAAATCCTCCAGCGGTGAGTCATCACAATCGGGCTGATGCGCCTCAACCAGCCCTGAGGGCCCCGGGTGCGAATCGTTGCGGCTACAGGAGGGTAATCGGACCATTCGCGCACCGGTTCGAAGGTGGCGTCGTCCAAATGCATTCTGCTGAGGGTACCTTGGCGCTAACCAAGCGCGGATAGAGATCGACTTACGGAGGTTCTGGCCATCGACCCGATTTTGGGTGTAGCTGCGGTGTTAATACTCATCGCTCTCAACGGCGTGTTCGTTGCCGGTGAGTTTTCTCTCGTCGCGGTTGACGTCGAACGCATCGAACTAATGGCGGATGCGGGGCACCGAAGAGCGCGCATCGTGAGACGACTGTTAAGTCGTCTCAGTTTCCATTTGGGGGGAGCGCAGCTAGGTATCACCGTCACCTCCTTACTACTTGGGTTGTTAGCAGAAGACACCATCGGGCCTTTACTTGACTATTTGCCGGGCGATCGCCTGCAATCTGGATCAATAAGAGCCGTAACGGCGATCGGAATCGCCGCTCTCATACAAATGGTCTTTGGTGAACTTACCCCGAAGAACCTCGCGATATCACGACCGCTAGGCACCGGTCTGTGGCTAGGGCCGGTTCTTCGCATCTATGGCCTCGCAGCTGCACCAGTCACGACGGCCTTCAACGGGATAGCGAATTTACTTTTACGGACCGGGGGTATTGAGCCGGCAGAGGAGCTACGTTCCCTTCGGTCGTTGGAAGACCTCGAACACCTAGTTCGTGTCTCGCGTGAGCGAACTCTCGGCGAAGACGAGGCAACGCTCATAACCAGAACGTTGCGACTGTCGCGAAAACATGCGGCGGATGCTTTGACCCCCCGCACCTCCATGGTCGTAGTAGAGAGTTCCAACAAAATCGATGACCTAGTCACAGCTTCCAAGCAAAGTGGCTATTCCCGCTTCCCTGTGATTGGTGCGGATATCGATGACATTGTGGGAATTGTCGAAGTGCGAGACATTTTCACCCTTACCCCCAGGGATAGGAAACGGACTCCGCTATCGGAAATTTTGCGACCCGTTACCGTTGTTCCCGAACACCGAGAACTGGACGGCGTGTTAGTGGATCTTGAGGCCGCAGCTAGTCGGCTTGCCGTGGTCGTTGACGAGCATGGAGGCACAGCGGGGTTGATCACTCGCGAAGACATTTTGGAAGAATTGGTCGGCGACATAGCAGACGAGTACGACGAACCCGTCCCGGTTACGGCGAAACACCCCGACGGCCGTGCTGTCGTGTCGGGTACCAGCTCAAAGGACGAGGTAGAGGAGCTATTGGGTTTGCGGTTACCTCAAGGACCGTTCGAAACTCTCGCGGGGTTTGTATTGCAGCAGTTCGGCTTCATTCCCGACGTTGGGCAAACCATTGAATGGCGAGGCTGGCGCTTCGAGGTGGTGCGAAAAGAGCATCTCAGACTTGCAGACATCGCCGTTGAAAGTCCCGATGTCGTGGAGCGTCATCTCCCAGAGCAAGAGGGAACGCGATGACACTTTTGGTCATTACCGTCGGGTCGCTCTTGATTGTTTTCAACGGAGCGTTCGTCGCTCTGGAATTTGGCTTGATCGGAGCTATGAGATCTGCTGTCGATTCCGAGGCGCGCGGTGGTCGACGATCTGCAGTTGCAGCACAACGCCTGCAGAGTGACGTCCTCACAACGTTGGGCGGAGCCCAGCTAGGCATCACCGTCTGCTCGTTGATAGTCGGCCGACTAGCCGAACCAGCAGTGGCCTCGGGTATTGAAAGCTTTGTGAATCAGTTCGCCGAAATCAGCGAAACGGTTTTGCATTCAGTCAGCTTCGCCGTGGCCTTAGGCATCGTTGTTGTAGTCCACATGGTCGTGGGCGAGATGGTCCCCAAGAACCTCGCCATCACGGGGCCGGAACGGACGTTGATGTTCTTAGCGCGGCCGATGGCGGTGTATCTCTTGGTCGCTCGACCCATCGTCCGCGCTCTCCTGTGGTTTTCGAACGGGATCCTACGATTGGTGCGGGTCGAACCGGCGTCTGAACTGGACGAGGCCACGACCCCTGCTGAACTTTCGTTAATGGTGGACGAATCTCACGATCAGGGGCTAATCGATCACGAAGAGTACGCATTAATCGAGAGCGCGTTGGCATTTGGTGAAACACTTGCGACTTCGGTAATGGCCCAAATGAACGATGTTCACTCTGTCGCAGTGAATTCCCCAATATCGGAGATTGAGCGCCGGATCGTGGCAACCGGACACACGCGGCTTGTGGTGCATGGTCAAGGTATTCACGATGTCCGAGGGTTCGTTCACAGTAAAGACCTCTTAGGGCTACAGGGCGGCGATCAGCCACTTGACTCAGAACTAATTCGGCCGATGTTGCGAGTTGACCGAGACAGCACCTTGCCCGAGGTGTTGCAACTCATGCGACGATCACAGATCCACCTGGCGTTGGTCACCTCTGAAGGGACAAATTACGGAGTGTTGACGTTGGACGACGTAATGCGCGGCCTAGTGGGCAGGTTGATTCAAGACAGCTAGTGACGTCAACCTTTGGGCCGAGTTATCTTCACGCCCCCATAGCGTGATAACCACCATCAACATGGATGATCTCGCCGGTCGTCATAGGAAACCAATCTGACATCATTGCCAACGTCGTTCGGGCGACCGAATTTTGGTCGTGCACGTCCCAACCCAGCGGGGCTCGCTGTTGCCATGCATCTTCGAAGTCGCCGAATCCGGGGATCGATTTAGCAGCCATCGTTCGAATCGGCCCGGCCGAGACGAGATTGACTCGAATCCCTTGCGGCCCTAACGATTTTGCGAGATAGCGAGCGGTTGACTCGAACGCAGCTTTCGCTACCCCCATCCAGTCGTACACAGGCCAAGCGACCGAAGCATCAAAGGTCAAACCGACGACGCTACCGTTCGCTTCTGCTAGAAGCGGTTGCAGGCCGCCGGCTAATGCTTTGAGGCTGTAGGCGGAAACATGCAATGCGACGCTTACATCTTCCCAATCCGCATTGAGGAAGTTGCCGCCGAGGCACGCTTCAGGAGCGAAGCCAATGGCGTGCAAGACACCGTCTAAGCGCCCCCATCGTTCTTGAAGATCAAGGAAAACCGCCTCAATTTCATTCGGTTGCGTCACATCAAGAGCCAATACGTCGCAAGTCTCAGGCAACTTACGAGCCGTCCTTTCCGTTAGCCGCAAGGCACGACCCGCTCCGGTGAGCACCACTTCGGCACCCTCCATCTGAGCCAATTTTGCAACCTCGAATGCCAATGAAGCATCCGTTAATACCCCGGTGATCAGCAGCTTCTTGCTGTCCATCAGACCCATAAGGGTTGTCCTCCGTTTGGTGTATTCGCCCCGCCTATCGGCGCCATCATCCCAACTCTCCTAATGAAGTCACCGTATCTCGCCTTCGGACAGTACCGTGGCACTTCATGCGGATTGGAATTGTTGGCGGAACCGGACCGGCCGGGTCTGCATTGGCAGCACGGTTGGCCGATGTTGGCTATGAAGTGGTGCTCGGCTCGCGTTCAAAGTATCGATCGATGGAAGTCGTCGACACTCTCATTGCGCGCTGGCCCGAACGCGAGTTGGCTGTTTCCCCATCAGACAACATTGGCGCCGCGAGGTGCGAGTTTGTTGTGATTGCCACTCCATGGGACGCCGCGGCGATCACCGCTAGAAGTGTCGAGGATCATGTCAGAAATAAAGTGGTTGTGACGATGTCGAACGCATTAGCGCGCGTCGACGACGAATTCGTCCCACTTATTCCTCCACGCGGCTCTGTCGCAGCGTCAGTACAGGCGTCGTTGCCTGATTCGAAAGTTGCTGCGACATTGCAGCATGTTCCGGCACAAGAACTAGGTGATTTAGACCAACCGCTCGATAGCGACATACTGATTTGTAGTGACGACCAAGAAGCCACCGATTTAGTAGCCGAAGTTGTTGGGAAGATTCCCGGTGCGAGGGTTCTAGATTGTGGAAACTTGTCGAATGCCACGGCCATCGAAGCGTTTACTGCTGTTCTTCTTCAACTGAATACTCGCTATCGAACCCGAGTCGCGCTGAAACTCGTTGGTCTCGAATGATTGTTAATTCGCTGAGGACTTCCTGATGGATGGTCTGGATCGTATGTGGGCCACTTGGCGTCAGGACTACGTGAGTGGTGAGACAGGCGAAATCTCGCGCGCCTCAGAAGGTAAATGTGTTTTGTGTTCGGTGTTGGATTTACGTGCCAGTTACCCGGAACAGTTGGTGTACACCGGAGAGAGCGCAGCAGTGATTCTGAACGCGTACCCGTACAACACGGGCCATGTCATGGTCCTTCCCTACGAACACGTCGCTGACTTTGATGATCTCAACCCGACAACGCGTCTTGAGATGTTTGACTTAGTGGTTAGAACTATTGGGGCGATCCAAACTTCGTACACCCCAGACGGGGTGAACATGGGCGCCAACATAGGTAGGGGAGCAGGCGCCGGAATACCCGACCACCTTCATGTTCATGTGTTACCGCGCTGGGATGGCGACACGAACTTCATGACCACAGTTGGCGGTGTCCGAGTATTGCCGGAAACTTTAGATTCAACACTTGAGCGCCTTCGAAGCGCTTTCGATTGAGCCCTCACTAAGCGATGAGCGGCAGGTAGCGTGAACAATGTGGACAACCGCGAAGCACGTGACGAACTCCCAGAGGATCTTGATCGAGGGTTCGTTGGCGCCTACAAGTTTCCCGACAACAAGCGCCGAACGATAACGGGCTCGCTATACGTCGCGATCGCGATCGCGGTTGGAATCTGGTCTCTTAGCGTGCCTGGCGAACCCGTGCTCGTTAACGCGGGACTATTAATCGGATGCTGCGGACTCGGTCTTTTCGGTCTTTACAGTGTCGCAACTGGTCGAGCGTTTGGTCTTGACGAGAACGCAGCGTTGGTGTCGGCAAACCAAGCGGTCGGGTTCCCCGTTGGTCACGCCAGCGCACAACTCGGCTGGCGGGGGCTTATGAGTCGTCCCACCTGGAAGATGCTTGTTTACTCCGCTGAAGACCCACCGGTGAGTCGAGGGCTTGTCCTGGTTGACGCGATTGATGGACACATCGTCGACACATACGTGGAAGACAACCCCGAGGATTGGATTCGAACCACAGAATCTGAAGACGACCAGGAAAGCGAAACCTGATGTTCGACGGAAACTTCCGCAACGGAGTTGATCGCATAGTAGGACCAGTCGGTCGGATGTTGGTTCGAGTGGGTATTAGTGCGGATTTCCTTACCTGCCTTGGGCTGTTGATGTCTGTTGCAGCTTGCATGTTTATCAGCCAAGGGCAACTGCGATTGGGTCTCACCTTCTTGATTCTGACGGCCATTCCGGACCTTTTAGATGGCGCAGTTGCCTCAGCGGCCGGGACTTCGTCAAAACGTGGAGCTTTCTTCGACTCGACGGCCGATCGCGTCACCGACGGTCTGCTGCTATGCGGTGTTGGATGGCACCTAGCTGACAGCAACGGGGGAAAGATGGCACTTCTCCCCATGGCTGTTCTCGCCGTCTCGTCTCTGATCAGCTACGAGAGAGCCAAAGCGGAATTATTGGGGTATCAGGCCAAAGGAGGCTTGATGGAACGCGCTGAACGGATGGTCGTTCTCGGTTTCGGATTGTGTTTCAACGCGATTCTCATTCCAGTGCTGTGGGTCATGCTGGCATTGACCTCAGCTACCGCATTGCAGAGGTTCTTCAAGGTTTGGCGGCAAGCCAGCCCTGATGTTCCTTCCTCGAACCGTCGAGGCTGATTTGCCGGGCCGCGGTATCACGACGCTTTATCGAGCTGGAGCGATAGCGGCGCGAATACTGCCCGGGCCGCTAGCCGCTGCCGTGCCGCAGGTACTTGCGCTTCCGCTCAGCAAGACGCTTCGAGAAAAACGACGAATGGTTGAACGCCATATGAGTCGAGCGATGGGGAGTGAGGCAACGAGTACTGACATCAGACGCGCTACGACAAATGCGTTCGCTTCATACTGTCGATATTGGATCGAGTCGTTTCGCTTGCCCTCAGTTCGAAGTACCCGACTTTCTAAGGGCATAGAGGTTCCCGATTACCAATATGTCGAACAGGCACTGAGCCGGGGCAAGGGAGTCATTCTTGCTCTCCCGCATTTAGGTGGTTGGGAATGGGCCGGATTTTGGATGGCAACAGTTAACAAACTCCCGATCACCGTCGTTGTCGAACCCATCGAACCTCCAGAACTATTTCAATGGTTCGCAGGGTTTCGCTCCAGACTGGGAATGAAAGTTGTTCCCCTCGGACCATCTGCCGGGCCGGAGATCGCAGCCTCTTTGAAACGAAATGAGATTGTTTGTCTCCTTTGTGACCGAGATATTGCCGGAGGAGGCACCGAAGTTGAGTTTCTCGGAGAGAGAACCACCCTCCCAGCCGGCCCAGCGCTCCTCGCTCTTCGCACAGGAGCTTCTGTTCTGCCGACAGCGGTTTACTTCCAACCTCGAGGGGGACATCTTGGCGTTGTTCGCCCGCCTCTCGACACGACGCGGCAAGCGACAGTCAAAGAAGACGTTGAACGAGTGACCGGTGCTCTTGCCGACGAACTGGCGATACTCATCCGGCGGGCTCCCGAACAATGGCATCTGTTCCAACCCAATTGGCCGAGCGACTCAACCCTGGAGTCTTGAAACTCTCAGGGCTTTAGTGTGCCTTTGGACTTCCATCACCTAGCGTTGTTGGTCGTGAGGATCGGAATTGTTTCGCCCTACAGTCTCACCAGTCCGGGTGGTGTGCAGACACAGGTTCTTGGACTAGCAAGAGCTCTGAGTGGCCTCGGTCATCAGGTACGAGTTCTAGGTCCATGTGACGGAGCCCCACCCGAAACCGGGGTAACCCCGTTGGGCGCGAGTATCCCTACCTTCGCTAACGGATCAATCGCACCGATAGCGCCCGACCTAGCGTGCACCCTTCGCACGATTCGTGCTTTTAGGGATGAAGAATTTGACGTCATACATATTCATGAACCCATCTGTCCGGGACCTTGCCAAACGGCTTTGTTTATGCGCAGCGCTCCCATCGTGGGGACCTGGCACGCGGCCGGAGGGAGCAAGGCGTACCTCACCCCCGGAGTCCGGTGGCTCTCCACTCGGATGAACGTTCGAGCCGCTGTCTCCGCAGATGCGCGCGACATGGCTCACGAAGCGCTAGGAGGCCACTACGAGGTGGTCTTCAATGGCATCGAAGTTGAGAACTTCCGTACCTCGCCTGGGGCGAACACCACAGGAGCGACCATTGCCTACGTGGGTCGACACGAACCCCGCAAAGGATTAGAGGTGCTATTGCAAGCGGTCGCCTCAATGCCGACAGACGTAACGCTTTGGGTTATGTCCGATGGCCCTCAGACCGACGAACTGCGTTCTCGGTACGGCTCCGACGAGCGCGTCGTGTGGTTGGGTCCGGTAAGCGACGAAGAGAAAATTTCGAGAATTAAAGGAGCCGACGTTCTTTGTGCGCCCTCCCTCCGAGGCGAGAGCTTCGGAATCGTGCTGCTAGAGGCGATGGCCGCGGGCACCCCAGTTGTAGCGAGCGACCTGCCCGGATACCGCAACGTTGCTATAGGCGGGGATGAGGCGCACCTGGTTCCACCAGGGAACGTTCAAGCACTCAACTCCGGCTTGAGGCATGTGCTCGAAGACAAACACCTTTCGGATCAGCTATCCGAAGCCGGGTTGCGACGGGCATCAGAATTTTCAATGGCTCGACTCGCTGAGACATACCTCGGCTTATATGAACGCGCCATCGAGATCGAACGCAACGATCCCGAAAGAGGGGGCTGGCGCGGGGAACTGAGTCGAATAGGTTGGCCATTCGAGATAGGTAGAAGGCGATCTTGAGCTAGCCGAGCGGGCATCAATCCCGAGTTGCTTGGACCCCTACACTGCGATGTCTAGCAGCCCACTTGGATCGGAGATACGGAAACCACATGGAGAACAGGAGCGAGAGAAACCAACAACGCGTGACTTCTCTCACCGTCATGTTTTGGTTTTCTGTCCTGTTGACCGCCGCCGTGTTGTACGTAGCTGGACTCCTTCTGAACTTGCCGATTTGGATACCGCCACTCATAGCGCTGACAATTGTTGGATGGGTCGCCAGGTCATCAAGAAACACGACACGTCGACTCCTCGCTTGTTGCGGAGAAACTGCGCCGCCGGCGGGAAACTATCCGCGGTTGAACAATTTGGTTGACGCCCTGTGCCTGACGACTGGCATATCAACTCCGGAGATTCGTGTACTTAGCTCGTCAGCACGCAACATGGCCGCAATCGGACGCGTCCCTGACAGATCAATATTGATAATCACAACGGGGCTACTTGAGAACACCACCCGCGTAGAGCTCGAAGCAGCACTCGCTAATCGGATCGCACAAATATCAAACCATCGAGTGTCTTTGACTACGACGGCGCTCAGCACCTTCGGTTTGACCCTGGGATCATCCCGAGTTCAGATCTGGCCGTTTCTTCTGCTGGGTCCCGTATACCGGCGTCAGCTAGCGACAGACCGTTACCTGAGCAACGATTTCCTCGATGACGCTGCCGGCGTAGTACTTACTCGATACCCACCCGGCATGATCGAGGCACTCGAGAATTTAGAGAATCAGCACCGCCTACCAGAAGTCGACCCCGTTACAGCGCCCCTTTGGCTGGCAGATCCCTCAAGTGAGACAGAACGACCCAGCTTCGAGGCTCGGATCTCCTCCCTTCGCGAGATATAACTTTTAGATGATGCGAAGTGGCGCCGCGGTTGCATTTTGCATGACACTCCTGACCTCATGCGCCGCCGATGTGCGCGACGACGCCATCGGAACCACAAACGATTCCGTCACCGTCGCATCTGCAATCGATCAAACCGCAACCTCTGTCAGCGAACAGATCACCCAACGTGATGACGGCGACGCGCAGATAACAACTACTACTTCGGCCGCGCCAGCACCTCCCACCACTAGATTTACCCCCCCAGGCAACAAAGAAGACAAAGCGCAAATAGGCGGACCCTTAGCGCCCTATCGCGGGACACCAATGACCGAAGCGTCCCAGCGGGCTCCTCGCTTAGCGTTGAAGATCGATAACGCGCCGACTGCGATACCTCAAGAAGGGATCCAGGAAGCAGACGTTGTTTTCGAAGAGCTTGTCGAAGGAGGACTCACTAGGTTTCTAGCGATCTTCCACACCCAAGTACCTGAGTCCGTCGGCCCCGTGCGCTCGGGTCGCTCAACTGACATCCCGCTATTGATGCCTTTCGATGGAATGCTATTCGGATGGAGCGGAGCCAATTGGGCTTTTCGGCGCTTGCTAGACACAGTGGCGGTGGTCGACGTTGGGGTCTACCGGAAACCCTCCGATTACTGGCGACACCCTGACCGGCCCGCACCCAGCGACCTATGGGCGCGTAGCGGCGAATTGCTTCGACACGCACCCGATGACCTCTCTGTCCCAGAACCACTATGGCCATTCCGCACTCTCGACCGCAAGGACAACTCACAGGCCGAACCCGTCAACGGTGTTGACGTTGCCTGGGGAACGACCGACGTGTCATTCAGATGGTCCACCGAAGTCGCTGGCTGGCAGCGATTCCAAAACGGTGCACGCCATACGGTCATGAATAGCCAAGGAGGCTTCGTTGGTCTCGCGCCTCAGAACGTCGTCATTCAGTTCGTCAAGTACGTCCTAACTGACGAACTTGACTCAAACGGCGCGCGAATCCCCATCGCACAAATAAGTGAGGGAAAAGGAACTGCCTGGATACTCACCGATGGCAAGGTCATAGAAGGCCGTTGGGATAAACCTAATGTCACTGTCCACACTCGCTTCGCTGACAACAACGGCCGTCCCATAGCCATGACACCTGGATCAACATGGGTTTTACTGGTCCCAAGAGGCGCCGCTTCTCTCATCAAAGAGCGCGACTAGGTAGACCCGACTCGTTATGGAACTCGTGGGCTTAGACTGGGAGGATGGCTGAAAATACCGGCGGTTCGAACTCTCAAATTGGCACCGTGCGTGTTAAACGAGGATTAGCTGACATGCTTCGCGGCGGCGTGATCATGGATGTAGTCACCGCGGACGAAGCGAAGATCGCAGAAGACTCCGGCGCCGTAGCCGTGATGGCGCTAGAGCGAGTCCCTGCCGACATACGACGCGACGGCGGAGTCGCCCGAATGAGTGATCCCTCAATGATCGAGGGGATACAGGCGGCAGTCACCATTCCCGTAATGGCCAAAGCTCGAATCGGTCATTTTGCCGAAGCTCAGGTGCTTGAGTCGCTCGGCGTTGACTATGTCGACGAATCCGAAGTCCTAACCCCAGCCGACGAGGCTCACCACATTGACAAATGGGCTTTCACCGTGCCATTCGTATGCGGCGCCACCAATCTCGGAGAAGCTTTGCGCCGAATTTCGGAAGGAGCATGCCTGATTCGGTCGAAGGGTGAGGCGGGAACAGGAAACATAGTTGAAGCGGTGCGCCATTTACGATCCATTTTGGGCGATATCGGCAAACTCACCCAAGCCGACTCAGCAGAACTATTTGACTGGGCAAAGCGCCTACAGGCACCCCTCGGTCTCGTACAAGAAGTTGCTGAAACAGCCGCGCTGCCCGTACCCATGTTTTGTGCCGGAGGAATCGCCACCCCCGCAGATGCTTCACTAGTGATGCAACTCGGAGCTCAAGCAGTTTTTGTTGGATCGGGAATTTTCAAGAGTGAGGACCCGGCGCCTCGAGCAAAAGCGATCGTCGAAGCAACCACGCACTATCGGGACCCTTCAATGGTCGCGAAAGTAAGTCGAGGGTTGGGCGACGCGATGCCCGGTCTAGAAATAGGCGAACTCGAGACCAAGCTCGCCGAACGCGGCTGGTAGACGGCTACGTTGTCACCGCTCGTTGGGGTTCTGGCCTTACAAGGCGCCTCAGGAGAACACGCCGACGCATTACGAAAACTGGGAGCCCGCGCTCAAGAAGTGCGGATACCTAAAGATCTCGCTTCTATTGACGCCATCATTCTCCCCGGCGGCGAATCGACGACGATCTCAATGCTCTTAGAATCGAGTGAAACCTTTGAACCCCTTTCAGAACTTCTTGCTCAGGGTTTACCTGCCTTTGGTACCTGTGCTGGGATGATCATGTTGTCCAACGAGGTCCTAGACGGCCGAAGCGACCAACGAAGCTTCAATCGGATCGACATATCGGTCCGCCGCAACGCATTCGGACGTCAGATAGCGAGTTTCGAAAAAGAGATCGACGTACTCGGCTTAGAAGACCCTTTCCCCGCGGTTTTCATTCGTGCGCCCGGGGTGGAAGTTGCGGGTCCCGCAGTTGAGGTTCTCGCAACAGTTGAACTCGACAAGGGAAATGAAATACCAGTCCTGTGTCGTCAGAACAACGTCTTAGTTTCCAGCTTTCATCCAGAGCTAACGAATGACCTCCGCTTGCATCAAATGTTCCTTAACGAGGTATAGAGATCGTGCCGATCACGCACCCCCTAGCCTCCGACATTCCCATCCGTCTGTCGCGGTGGCAGAATGTGGCCCGGAGGTAGGCGAGTGTCGGGGCATTCCAAATGGGCGACCATCAAACACAAAAAAGGTGCGGCTGACAAAGCTCGAGGCAAACTTTTCGCGAAGCTTATTCGTCAGGTTGAAGTAGCAGCACGTGAAGGTGGAGGCGATCTAGAGTCGAACGCGAACCTTCGAACGATGTATCAGAAGGCGCGCGACAACTCAGTACCGCTCGACACCATCGAACGAGCGATCAAGAGAGGCACAGGCGAACTCGAAGGCGTCAACTACGAACAAGTCAGCTACGAGGGTTATGCACCGCACGGCGTCGCGATGTTCGTTGATGTCTTGACCGACAACAGGAATAGAACAGGCGCCGAGATTCGTAGCGTCTTTACTCGAGCCGGCGGTTCGTTGGCCGAACCTGGCGCCGTCGCATGGCAATTTGAACGCAAAGGAGTGGTGCTGGTGCCAGCCGCGCTCGACGAGGACGACGTGATGCTCGCGGCTTTAGAAGCTGGCGCAGAAGACGTTGTGATTGAAGGTGAACTGTGGAGAGTTACGACGGATCCTTCTGACACCATTGCGGTTCGAGAGGCACTTGAAGAAGCAGGCATCGAAGTGTCTTCCACCGATCTCACCTATCTCCCGCAAAACGTTATAGAACTTTCCTCAACCAGCGATGCACGGCAAGTTATGGCCGTAATGGACGCGCTTGACGAACACGACGACGTTCAGGGCGTTTACGCCAACTTTGACGTGCCGGACGAAGTTCTAGTGGAGCTCACGAAAGGCTGATCAGCACTCCCTGAGTGTTGCGGTAGAATCGAACCTGTGTTCGTTCTGGGAATTGACCCCGGCCTCTCTCGCTGCGGGTACGGCGTTGTAGAACAAGTAGGCCGTAAGGCAGAGGCGGTAGCTATCGGTGTGATTCGCACCCCAGCTAAAGCAGTGACCGCCCAACGCTTGGCAGCTATCCACCGAGAATTTCAAGAGTTAATCGAAGAACATCGCCCAGACGTGGTGGCAATAGAACGCGTCTTTTTTCAGACCAATGCGCGCACAGCGATGGGGGTCGCCCAAGTAAGTGGCCTAGCTATGGCAGCAGGGGCGACGGCCGGCGCCGAAGTCGTCGAATACACCCCCAACCAGGTCAAAGAAGCCGTCGCAGGTTGGGGAAACGCCACCAAAGAACAGATGCAGCGTATGGTTCAATCTCTGCTCTCCTTGCCGGATCTTCCCTCACCGCCCGACGCGGCTGACGCGGCCGCCGTCGCACTCTGCCACCTCGCCCACGCCCCAACCCGTCGGCTTGAAAAGGTTTCCAAGGTCCGATGATTGGCTCGCTTCGCGGTTCGTTGGTGGACAAAGATCCCGAAGGCGAAGTCGTCGTGGAGGTGAGCGGAATCGGATATAGGGTCAGCGTCAATCCCAGAACACTCGCAGAAATGCCCGAAATAGGCTCAGACGTGTTCATGCATGTTCACCATCACATCCGAGAAGGCGATCAACAGTTGTACGGATTTGCGACGTTGATAGAACGAAGATGTTTTGAATCTGTGATCGGCGCCCACGGAGTAGGCCCGGCATTGGCGATGGCTGTTCTCGCCACGCTCCCACCCGTCGAGCTTCGACAGGCTGTAGCAACCAATGACGTCGACGCCTTGTGCCTGGTGCCGGGCGTCGGCAAGAAAACGGCGCAACGGATGGTTCTAGAACTCAAGAATCGTCTCGAGATTCCCGGCTTCGACGGCAGCCAACCGGAGGACAGCGGCGAGACCGTTTCAACGCCGATCAGCGATGTTCGTGATGCGCTCACCCAAATGGGTTTCGGAAGTGAAGAAGTGCGGCGCGCCGTCGACGGCCTCCAAGGAGATGACACCTCAACCATGCTCCGTAACGCTCTGCAACGCCTGGCGGCCAAATGACCGAGAACGATTGGGGCCGAGACGAGGGATTTCGCCGCACCCAAAGCGAGAGCCGCGAAGAAATCCTTCAAGCTGATGTCGTAGAAGAAGACCAAGACGAAATTGGGTTGAGGCCAAGACGGTTAGAAGAATTTGTCGGCCAGTCAGAACTTAAGGATCACCTCAGAGTTGTTCTCGACGCAGCTCGAGCCCGAGAACAGACACCGGACCACCTACTCTTTGCCGGCCCTCCAGGGCTGGGAAAGACGACCCTCGCGGGAATCGTGGCTGCAGAACTTGGGGTGGTTATGCACATAACTTCAGGCCCGGCGATCGAACGCGCCGGAGATCTTGCAGCAATCCTCACCAATCTCGGCGAGAGCGACGTCTTGTTCATCGACGAAATTCACCGACTACCCAAACAGGTCGAAGAAGTTCTCTATCCAGCAATGGAGGACTTTCAGCTGGACGTCGTACTCGGAAAAGGACCGGCAGCGCGATCCATCCGTTTCGACCTTCCAGCTTTTACGTTGGTCGGGGCGACAACCAGAACTGGACTAATAGCGGGTCCCCTTCGCGATCGTTTCGGCCTCGTGGAACGCCTTGATTATTACGCCCCGGTTGAACTTCAAGCCATCGTCGAAAGGGCTGCGGGCATTCTGTCTGTCTCCGTTGATTCTGATGGCGCAGCTGAGATTGCCAGCAGAAGCCGCGGCACACCGCGAATAGCGAATCGTCTGCTTCGCCGCGTTCGCGATTACGCCGAAGTGCGAGCAGACGGCGCAATCGATATTGAAGTAGCCCGCGACGGATTAGCACTGTTCGGAGTAGATGAACTGGGACTCGACAAGGTTGATCGGTCGATCCTGGAATCGATCGCCGTGCTGCACGGAGGCGGCCCCGTGGGCCTATCAACTCTTTCGATCAGTGTGGGCGAACAACCCGAAACTCTTGAAGACGTGTACGAACCCTTTCTGATCCAACAAGGACTTCTCCAACGAACACCGCGGGGTCGCGTAGTCACAAGAGCCGCATTCACTCACCTCGAGGTAGATCCACCAGATCGCTTCGCAGAAGGTCGCTCGTTATTCGAGCAATGACGGTTTCAGCAAAGTGAAACAAGACCGTCTTTGGTATGCCGCGTATGGATCGAATCTTCTTCATGCGCGTTTCAGCCTGTATCTCACCGGCGGAAGTTACGCCGAAGGGCATCGGCGACACATTGGCGCCCGTGATAGTCAGAAGCCGAAAAGCGAGGCTCCGTTAATTAACGGTCCTTGGCGCTTGTGTTTTGGACGCTCTTCGCCGCGTTGGGGTGGAGGCGTTGCCTTCTTAGACCCCGAAAACGACCAAGGAGCCAGTGTTCGCTGTTGGAACATCACACACCAACAATTCATGGATGTGGCGGCTCAAGAGAACGGATTGCTTCCAGGGGAACTTGAGATAAACGTTGACGAAGTGATGGCCGATGGAGACGTCGAAATTGGAAATTCCTGGTACTCCCGAATTGTTTACCTTGGCGACTATCAAGGCCTACCGCTACTGACGTTTACCAGCTCTCATCCACCTGAGCCGACCAGCCCAGGAGAGCCCTACCTGAGCGTCATTTTGAATGGTTTCTTAGAAGCTGAGCCCACCCAGCTTGATCAGCATGTGGACCGGCTCCTTCGAGCCGACGGTGTCGCTCCCAGCTGGACACGAGAGGCTCTGTTAGGACTCGCGAATCGATCCACCCGAGATCAACGAAGCCATGAGTCCTGAACTCCCAGTCCAGAACATGGATCAATTTGACTACGAACTCCCTCAGAGCGCTATTGCTCAGTACCCTGCCGATCCACGCGACCACGCCAAACTATTGGTGGACAGAGGCACTTCTCTTGGACCCAAGCACCTCACGGTAGCTGACTTGCCCGACCAGCTAGGTGCAGGAGATTTGGTAGTAGTCAACGAAACCCGAGTCATCCCTGCACGGTTACCACTTCGCAAACGCACCGGAGGCGCCGTTGAGGTGCTTTTACTTGAGCCGGTCACCCAAGGGTGGGCAGCGTTAGTTCGGCCAGGACGTCGACTAAAAAGCGGAACTGAACTATTCAGCGAACGAGATCCGAACTTGAAGGTCATCGTCGGAGAGACGATCGGTGATGATGGTCAACGAACCGTTCGAGTCCTCCACAACGGTACCTCCGTGACGGACCCCCTTGACTGCCATCGACTATCCCTTGCCGGCGAAGCTCCCCTCCCTCCCTACATCGTGTCGACCGGCCATTCACCCGAGCGATACCAGACCATCTATGCCCGCTCGCCGGGTTCGGTCGCCGCGCCGACTGCCGGCCTGCACTTCACCGACGCCATTTTTAAGAAGCTAAGCGAGCGCGACGTCGCCGTCTCAACGGTCGACCTGGTCGTTGGCATTGACACCTTCCGACCAATAACGGTGGATGACCCATCCGATCACGTGATGCATAGCGAGGCCTATAACGTCCCCGAAAGCACTTGGGAGGCTTGCCAAAATGCGCGTCGAGTAGTCGCCATCGGCACCACCACTGCTCGCTCACTTGAGTCAGCCGCAAGAGGCCCGTTGTCAGGGCGGACCGACCTTTTCCTCCGTCAAGGGATGTCATTCGAAATCGTTGATCTTCTAATGACGAACTTCCATCTCCCGCGCTCAACCCTCCTACTAATGATTGACGCGTTCATTGGACCTCGTTGGAGAGACCTATATAGCGAAGCTCTTCGCGACGGCTACCGGTTTCTTTCGTTCGGAGACACAATGTTGCTAGACGGCGCTTCGACGTAACCGCCGCCTCTGCCATGCTGTACGGATTGTGTCCCTGACTTACGAATTACTTGCTTCTGACCACCAAGCTCGCCGAGGTCGAATTACTACCCCGCGAGGTTCCATCGAGACACCCGTTTTTATGCCCGTCGGAACCAGAGGAGCAGTAATCCATCTAGATCAACGCGACTACTCAGAACTAGAGATCGAAGTGGTGTTGGGAAACACTTACCACCTGATGTTGCGTCCAGGAGCAGAAACAATTGATGCCCTAGGAGGTATTCATGCGTTCACTTCTTGGGAAGGCCACATGTTGACCGACTCGGGTGGCTTCCAGGTGATGTCGCTCAACGACAACGTTCACGTCGACGACGATGGAGTCACATTCGCTTCGATTTACGATGGAGAAAAAGTACGTTTCACGCCCGAAGACGCGGTTTTGACTCAAGAGTTGTTAGGCGCCGACATTCAAATGGCCCTTGACGTGTGTCCAGCCTTGCCTGCTGCGGAAACCGATGTGATTCGAGCTATGGAAAGGACCCATGATTGGGCGGCGCGAGCGAAAATCGCTCACCAGCGAAACGATCAGGCCTTATTTGGGATTGTCCAGGGAGGAACCGACCCCGCTCTACGCAGTCGAAGCGCGAAGGTTCTCGCATCCCTCGATTTTCATGGATACGGAATTGGGGGGCTTTCGGTCGGGGAAACTCATGCCGAAATGATGCCCGCACTCTTATCAGCGATCGCGGAGCTGCCGGCTGACCGACCTCGCTACCTCATGGGTGTCGGCGACCCGGTGCGCATCGTTGACGCAATTGGCGTCGGGGTTGACATGTTCGACTGCGTATTGCCAACCAGACTCGCTCGCCACGGCACTATTCTCACCGGCGAAGGCAAACTCAATCTGAAGAACGCAAAACACGCCCGAGACGATCAACCTCTCGACCCGCTAAATCCCATGTCGAATCGCTTTAGCCGCGCCTACCTGAGGCACTTGATGCAGGTCAAAGAACCGACCGCTGCCCGCATCGCCACTTTGCACAACATCTGGTTCTTACTTGATCTTGTCAAACAGGCGCGAACCGCCATCGAGGAAGCACGATATGAAGCCTTTCGACATCAGACGATGGAAATTTGGGCCTAGAGGAACAATTACCTCAAAACGCCACATGAGGATTCATGGAGTCTGGAGGCAAGGGCAGTACGCTGGCATCTCTGTCGTCTAATT
>DGLO01000119.1:6706-24126 GCA_002388005.1 Candidatus Neomicrothrix sp. UBA4542 | reverse complement strand
GGGATGTATTTCTTAATACTCCGACCTCAACAAAGACGGATGAAACAACGAGAGGCCCTGGTTCGGGCCGCAGGAATCGGAGACGAAGTAGCAACTGTTGGTGGAGTAATAGGCATCATCGTGGCTGAAGAGGACGAACAAATTGTCGCCTTGGAAGTTGATAGCGACGTTGAGTTGCGCGTACAACGACGGTCCATCGGTGAAATCATCACTAAGGCCGGTGAAGCAACCGAAGGCCCCGACGAAACCAGCGATCAAGACTGACTGATAAGCCCTAACCGACTCGGATCCATCACGTGCGCCGTTCTCACCTTGTCTCGCTAGTTCTGGTTGTGGCCTTCGCCGCTGCATCCTTGGCTGGAGTTCTGTCGGCTGGCTGGCGACCCGTCCTGGGAGTTCAGTTACAAGGCGGGGTTGAAGTGGTGCTCCGCCCGGCAGACGAGATCTCCGACGAACAATTTGAACGAGCCATAGAGATCATTCGCAATCGAGTCGATGCAATAGGCGTAGCTGAACCCGACATCACTCGACAAGGAACTCAAGTAGTCATTCAACTGCCGGGAGTAAAAGACAAGCAACGTGCGGTTGATCTCATAGGTCAGACAGCCGAACTTCGCTTTAGGCCGGTGATCACCATCTTCGACCCACACGATCCGGATCAACTTGCCGCGGTCAAAGAGGCTATGGACCCCAACCAACAGGACGGTTCCGATAACGAGAGTTCCGTAGAGACCACCGAGCCGCAACTACCCGAGATCTCGCTATCTGAAGTTTTGACACCACCCCAAGAGGACGAAGCTTCGGCCGTAGTGGTTCTTTTAGGTTCCGGCGGTCAGCCCGGGTTCGTTTTGGCACCAGCTCCTCTCACCGGAGAAGTAATTGCCGAAGCTGCGGCGACTTTCCAAGGGCAATGGATTGTCAACGTGTCATTCAACGACGAGGGAGCGGTGCTGTTCGATCAAATGGCGGCAGCTAACTATGAACGTCAAGTAGCGATTGTGTTGGATGGGGTTGTGGAGTCGGCACCAACTATTAATGCAACCGAATTCAACGGACGCGCCGTGGTCTCAGGTTCTTTTGACGAAGCTGAAGCGAAAAACCTGGCGCTGGTCCTCCGGTTCGGCGCTCTTCCCGTCGAATTCGAACGCGACGATGTGCGAACTGTTTCTGCGACATTGGGTGAAGGAACCCTTCGCGCTGGTGTGATCGCCGGCCTGGTGGGCTTGGCCCTAGTTGGTTTGTACATGCTGCTCTACTACCGACTCCTCGGCTTGGTCGCTATATGCAGCTTGGCAACAAGCGGCGCCATCCTGTGGTCGATCATCGCATGGTTAGGTGAAAGTCGAGGCCTGGCGCTAACACTCGCAGGAGCAACCGGCATCATCGTGTCGATTGGTGTTCAAGTGGACTCCAACATCGTCTACTACGAACGAATAAAGGAAGAAGTTCGAAGGGGCCGAGCAGTCCGCTCAGCCGCTGATGGAAGCTTCCGAGCGGCCTATTCCACCATCATTTGGGCCGACCTCGCCTCCCTGATCGGTGCCGGGGTTTTGTACCAGCTCACGAGTGGAACCGTGCGAGGATTTGCGCTCTACCTTGGCATCACAACGCTGATTGACCTAGCAGTGTCCTTCTTCTTCATGCGACCGCTGGTGATTCTGGTCGCCCGCCGTCTGGTAGGAGAGCACCCGTCTCGATTAGGAGTCAGTAAAAAGGTTCAGGAGGTGCCATCATGAGCTTTTCGCTCAGAGCGTTATACCGAGGCGAAAACTCCTGGGACTTCATAGGTGTGTCCCGCCGCGTGCTGGCGGGTTCTGCATTAGCAGTGCTCATATGCGTTGCAGCGATCTTCATTCGCGGACTCAATCTTGGTATCGAATTCGAAGGCGGCGGCGTCTGGGAGATACCTGCAGTATCAGAAGTTACAACTGACGATTTACGTGATGCCGCGTCCGACGCGGGCATGAGTGACGCTCGAGTCCAACGCATCAGCGGCGGCGAGGACATTTTTCGTGTCCGCGGAGAACTGGCGATAAACAGCAGTGCTGAGACCGTTGTCTCGGAACTAGCTCAAGTAGCCCGCGTCGATGCCGAGATGATCAGCACACGCGCCGTTAGCCCTTCATTCGGAGATGAAGTAGCAGGTAAAGCCCGCCGTGCGCTCATCGTCTTCTTGATCCTCATCGCCGTCTACCTAACGCTGCGTTTCGAATGGAAGATGGCCCTCGGTGCACTCGTCGCTGTAGCTCACGACATAGCGTTCACCGTTGGCATCTACGCCATATTTCAGTTTGAAATAAGTCCAGCAACCGTGGTCGCTTTCTTAACAATCATGGGCTATTCGCTCTACGACACGATTGTGGTGTTTGACCGCCTAAAAGATAACGAGCGCTCGCTATCGGCGAAAAGCCGGATGACCTATTCCGATCTGGCCAACGTTTCACTGAACCAAGTAATCATGCGTTCGATAAACACCAGCATCACCTCGGTTCTACCTGTTGTGTCGCTCCTCGTTGTCGGCTCATTAGCCCTCGGCGCCACAAGCCTTCAAGAGTTCGCGATTGCGTTACTAGTTGGCCTCATAGTTGGTTCCTATAGCTCGCTTTTCGTCGCAATGCCGATAGTCGCGCAATTGAAACGCCGCGAAAGCCATTGGGCAGAACAAGAGCGGAGCGCCGGCGTCCTCGGGCAGTCGAACGCAATCGAGGATGCGGCCGCCGTACTAGCCGCCGATCGCTACGATCGGAGCTCTCCGCCTCGACCACGCAAGAAAGGGCGAAAACGCTGAGGGCGTCAGGCGCATTCTGGAATGAAAGACAAGTTCAACCCCGAATCGCTTAAGAGTCTTGTGGCCGACTTTAAAGACTTCCCGCAACCCGGTGTCATCTTCCGCGACATCTCGCCCCTGTTGGCTAACCCCGCCGCATTTACCGCTGCCACTCAGGCGATGGCATCGAACTTTCAAGAGTCATCGATAACCAGAGTCGCGGGAATAGAGTCACGCGGGTTTCTCTTCGGCCCAGCCGTTGCCAGCATTTTGGGTGTCGGGTTCTCTCCCATCCGAAAGGCCGGAAAGTTGCCCGGCGACACGATGGCCGAAAGCTACGGCTTGGAGTACGGCCGCGACACCTTAGAGATCCAAGCGAACGCCATCACCACCAAAGATCGCGTTCTCCTAGCTGATGACGTGCTCGCAACTGGCGGAACACTGGCAGCCGCAGCTCGACTTGTGACCTCAACAGGGGCAGTTGTAGCCGGTGCCACGGTTTTGATTGAATTGGATTTCTTGAACGGCCGCGAACAACTAGGTGCCTTAGACGTGGCTGCCGTGGTTCACTATTAGGTACATGCATCGCTACCAGCCACCGATTTCCTAATGGCTACCGTCACCAGAGTCCTGCCGTGGCGCCGTTCAGCCGCTCCTGTTCATACTGAACTTCAGGGCGTAGTAGACCGGTTCCGCTCCCGATGGCCAAAAAGCTCCCCCGACCTGTTCGTTCGGGCCTATGAAACAGCGAACCAGGCACATCAAGGCCAACGACGAAAATCTGGGGAACCGTACATTCTGCACCCAGTAGCGGTTGCTTCAGTAGTGGCTGAAATGGGCCTAGACGACGTGTCGATTGCTGCAGCTCTTCTGCATGATGCAGTGGAAGACACGGGCGTTGAACTGATCCAGATACAAACCGAATTTGGGCCAGACGTCGCCGCCATCGTCGATGGAGTAACAAAACTTGATCGAGTGCGCTTTGCCACAAAACAGGCACAGCAAGCAGCGACCCTTCGCAAAATGCTCGTCGCCATGGCGAGCGACCTTCGGGTGCTGATCATCAAGCTTGCCGATCGGTTACACAACATGCGTACCGTGGGAGCACTGCGACCGGCAAAACAGGAACAGATTGCCCGCGAGACCCTTGATGTTTATGCCCCGCTCGCTCATCGACTCGGCATGCAAGAAGTTCGGAACGAACTCGAAGACCTAGCCTTTGCTGCGCTTTATCCGAAGCGCTACGCAGAAATCGACCGACTCATAGCAGAACGGACTCCAGCACAAGACGCATATGTTGAAGGGGTCCTAGAGAACATTCGTGATCGACTGGCCAAAGCGTCGATCGACGGTCAGGTAACGGGACGCAGAAAACATCACTGGTCCGTTTACGAAAAAATGATCGTAAAGGGTCGATCATTCGACGAGATCTTTGATCTGGTCGGCATCAGAGTCGTTGTCGCTACCGTTCGAGACGCCTACGGGGCTCTCGGCTCGATCCACAGCACATGGAAGCCAGTTTCGGGGCGCTTCAAAGATTACATCGCCATGCCAAAATTCAACCTATATCAGTCGCTACACACCACGGTTGTAGGACCAGAAGGGGTGAGCGTCGAAGTTCAAATTCGCACTCAAGAAATGCATGGCCGAGCGGAACATGGCGTGGCAGCCCATTGGCGGTACAAGGATCCCTCTGAGGGCTCAGGTGCTGAAATGGCGTGGCTCAACAGCATTGTTGATTGGCAAGCCGAAACAGATGATCCCGAGGAGTTCATGCGCACCCTCGCTGTCGATTTAGACCAAGACGAGGTATATGTATTCACCCCGAAAGGTGATGTCGTGACGCTGGCAACGCTGGCAACCCCGATTGATTTCGCCTACGCCATCCACACCGACATCGGGGATTCAACGATCGGAGCGAAGATAGACGGGAGACTGGTACCGCTCGACCGCGAATTGCAGTCGGGTGACACAGTCGAAGTCTTCACCTCAAAACATGAAGGAGCTGGCCCGTCACGCGACTGGCTGCAGATAGCAACCACACCCAAGGCCAGGAACAGCATCAGACACTGGTTCGCCCGCACAGAACGAGAAGAAGTACTGGAGCTAGGGCGAGAACGCGTGCTAGAGGCATTGCGTGGGCAAGGCCTTCGAGCTCAGCTACTCATCGACAGCGATGAACTCCGCCACGTAGCAGAACAGTTCAACAGAAGCGACCTCGAAGTACTTTTCGAAGCAGTTGGGAAAGACGATCTGAAGGCAGCTTCGATAGCTAAACGCTTGGTTGCTGGCTTGCGGGAGCAAGACAGTGGTCAGCGCCTCCCAGCTAAACCCGCACAGCATCGTGGTTCCCGACGGCGACGAACCAGTGGCGTGCATGTCGAAGGATTCGACGATTCGTTGGTTCGATTAGCCGGATGCTGCAACCCAGTGCCAGGCGATGAAATTCTCGGATTTGTCACTAAAGGCAGAGGGATTTCGGTACATCGCGACGATTGCACCAACGCCGTTGAATTGGTCGCCGCTTCGGGAGCCCGACAAGTCGAAGTCGACTGGGACGTCGCGTTCGATGGCCAGTTCCACACAACCTTCGAAGTTCGAGCCCTTGACCGAGACCGCCTACTCGCCGACGTTGTTTCTGTGATCTCAGACCATCATTTAGGCATCTCCAGCGCCCACACCTTCACAGGAGAAGACCAGGTCTCGGTGCTGCAGTTCGACGTCGAAGTGGGCGACCCGACCCTACTTGAGCAATTGCTTGCCGCCGTAAGAGATATCGACGGCGTATTTGACGCACATCGAGTCGTTCCAAATAGCGTGAGACCCCCTTCATAAAGCCGGGTATAGATCGATTAAGAGTCAGGGAGTTCGTGGTCCAACCATCTACGATGGGGACTTCATCGGGCAGCTATTTCATCTCACCCCCCGACGCTCCCGAGGATGATTCATGTCGAAGAAGGCAAATATCTTCCGAACCCCAATTGGGACACGCGACCTCATGCCGTCGGAATCGGCGCGTTGGGAAGCGGTAACCAACGTTTTCACCGATGTTGCGTCCCGCGCAGGGTTTTGTTTGGTTGACACACCGATCTTTGAAGATGTTGGTGTTTTCTCACGCATTGGCGAAGGCACTGACGTCGTCGGCAAAGAGATGTACGAGTTTCGCGATCGAAGCGACCGCCCGATGGCATTGCGCCCTGAGGGGACTGCTTCGGTTTGTAGAGCCTTTGCCCAGCACCGTCCTCCGGTGCCTTGGAAGGTGTACTACAGGGGCCCATATTTTCGGTACGAAGCGCCGCAAGCAGGAAGGTTTCGCCAGTTTCACCAGTTTGGCATCGAAAGCATTGGCTCAGATGACCCCGATATTGATGTCGAGGTAATCGCTGTCGCATGGGAAGTCTTACGCAGCGTCGGACTTCAACGAGTTCCATTGGTCATCAACTCCATGGGCGACCCAGACACCAGAGCCCGATACCAAGAAGCGTTACGACGCTACCTGAGTAATCGTTTGAGCGAAATCGACGAAGAAGACAAAGATAAGGTTGAGTCTCACCCACTCCGCGTACTCGACTCCAAGCGACCAGCGACGCAAGCAGTCACCAACGATGCCCCCAAAATCGGGGAATTTCTTACCCCAGACGCGGAACAACATTTTGATCGTGTGAAGGACGGACTGGGCTCCCTAGACATTCCGTTTGCTATCGAACCGACACTCGTTCGCGGTCTTGATTACTACACGCACACCACCTTCGAGTTTCAGAGCTCGGCCCTCGAAACGGCACAGAACACCGTGTGCGGAGGCGGCCGCTACAACGGTCTAATCGAAGAACTCGGAGGACCACCAACACCCGGAATCGGGTTCGGTATGGGAATTGAGCGGCTGCTCTTAGCCTGTGACGCGGAGGAGTCATTCCCTAGTCCCGGTTCCGACACCCAAGTCTGGGTGGTAGATGTCGCTGACGGTCGCTCCGCTCGTGACCTCACCCACCAACTGCGAAATCACGGGATAGTGGCCGACCGCGCTTTTGACGGTAGATCTATGCGAAGTCAAATGCGCAGCGCTGACCGATCGGGTGCCAAGATTGCGCTGATCGTAGGGGAGCAGGAACTAGCAGATCGGACCGTGGCGATACGAATGCTGCGTGAAGACGAGGGAGAACAGGCAGTCGTTCCACGCGAGAAGACCCTAACGGAAGTCCAGCGCCTACTGGGGCTTGACCCTTGATGAGCTACGACTCGCGAGGCGGACCATGGCAATGAGAACTGACTACTGCGGGCGACTGTCTGTGGATGACATCGGTAGGACAGTAACGGTCTGTGGTTGGGTGTCGAAACGGCGAGAACACGGCGAATTTCTGGCATTCGTAGACCTACGAGACCGCACCGGAATAATCCAATGTGTCGTTGACCACGCTCACGACATTCGAAGCGAATACGTGCTCGCAGTGACAGGAACGATACGCGAACGACCTCCCGAAACCATCAACCATGAACTTCCCACTGGTGCCATAGAAATCGGCGAAGCCACTGTCGAGATCCTTTCTGAAGCGGAACCGACCCCCTTTCAGCTCAGCGGCAGGGTCGAAGTAGACGAAACCATTCGAATACGACATCGATACTTGGATCTGCGCACCGACCGGATGCAGAGAAACCTCAGAAGTCGAGCTCTAATAAATGCAGCTATTCGGCGAGCCATGGATGCACAAGAGTTCGTAGAAGTCGAGACCCCGATGCTTATAGCTTCGACACCTGAAGGAGCCCGCGATTTTGTAGTCCCCAGCAGACTAAACCCCGGCAACTTTTACGCCCTTCCACAAAGCCCGCAGCTGTTCAAACAACTTTGCATGGTTGGAGGAATAGACCGCTACTACCAAATAGCGCGATGTATGAGAGATGAAGATCTCCGCGCAGACCGCCAATTCGAATTTACTCAGTTGGATATGGAGATGAGCTTCGTTGATGGCCAAGAAGTAAGAGCTGTTGTCTCTCAGGCTGTGGCCGAAGCAGCGGAACTAATCACCGGACACAAGCCGTCAGCGATACCAGAAATGTCTTGGCTTGAGGCTATGAATCGCTACGGATCCGACAAGCCCGATATTCGATTTGACCTCGAACTGGTTGATCTCACCGAGATCTTTTCAGAAACAGACTTCAACGCATTCAAAGCTCCGTGCATCAAGGGCATAAGAGTTGAAGGTGGCGGGGAGACTGGTCGCAACAAACTGGATCAATTGACGGATAAGGCGAAGACCTGGGGCGCTAAAGGCTTGGTGTGGATCAAGGTTGGAGAATCAGGCGAGGTCAGCTCACCTGTCGCAAAGTTCATGAGCGATGCCGAGATCGCCGGCTTAATCGACAAGCTGGGAGCGGGCAACGGAGACATCTGTTATCTCGTTGCCGATGAGTGGAGACGCGCAGTTCATGTACTGGGATTGCTCCGGCTCGAACTCGGCAGACCTCCAGTTAACGAGGGCGGATTCCACTTCCTCTGGGTGATTGATTTTCCACTTTTCGAAGACATTGACGATGCCGGAAATCCAGTCCCGGCTCATCACCCCTTCACCATGCCGCACCTCGAAGACCTCGAACTCCTAGCAGCATCAGGCGAAGACCCATCGGTACTACTCGACGTCCGGTCACAGGCTTACGACCTTGTGCTCAATGGTTGGGAATTAGGCTCCGGCAGCGTCCGTATCCACAGTCGAGATATCCAACAGCAAATATTTGACCTTCTCGGAATCGGAGAGGAAGAATCTCAAAGAAAATTTGGGTTCCTCATGGACGCCTTTCGCTATGGAGCACCTCCCCACGCCGGGTTTGCTTTCGGGATTGATCGACTCGTAGCCCTGCTGGTCGGCGAAGAAAACATTCGCGAAGTCATAGCGTTCCCAAAAAGTCAATCCGGCACCGACCCCTTAACCGAAGCACCCACGCCAATTGACTCAGCCCAACTAGACGAGCTTGGTCTGAGACTTCTGCCTCCTGCGAACTGACCGACGAAGCGTTCGCCGCCCACTAGGTTCACTGTGGTGAGTGACCTCTTTGCGTCCGCGGCCGACGACGTCTTGCAACAGCGCGCTCCTTTAGCTGCCCGCCTTCGGCCTCGCCGACTCGACGATCTTGTCGGCCAGGAAGAGCTGCTCGGCCAAGGGGCGCCTCTCCGTACCCTTATTGAGGCTGATCGGCTGACCTCGCTTATCTTGTGGGGTCCTCCAGGGTCCGGCAAGACCACAGTTGCCCGTCTCATCGCTAACCACACCGCAAAAGAATTCGTGACAATGTCAGCCGTCTCGGCATCCGTAAAAGATGTGCGAGTAGTCATTGAAGACGCCCGCCGCCGTTTAGGGGAACGAAGTATCGGCACCATTCTCTTTCTCGACGAGGTCCATCGGTTCAACAAAGCGCAGCAGGACGCTCTGCTGCCTTCAGTAGAGGAAGGATTGCTTGTTCTTATCGGCGCCACCACTGAAAACCCGTATTTCGAGGTCAATGCACCTCTGCTGTCTCGATCAAATCTGTTCCGTCTTAATGCACTCACGGATACTGCGGTATGCGAACTTCTCCTTCGCGGAGTCGATCATGAACAAGCCTCAATCGCAGAAGATGCGTTGCAGCATCTAGCGAGTCGAGCTGATGGCGACGCAAGGCGTGCCCTCACAGCGTTAGAGATGACGGTTGTTCTTGCCGGCGGACAGGGCTCCCAAATCGAACTCGTTCACGCGGAACAGGCGCTCGATACTCGAGCTCACCGTTACGGGGAAGATGATCATTATGACGTCGTGTCAGCGTTCATAAAAAGCATGCGGGGGTCCGACGTCGACGCAGCACTCCATTGGTTGGCGCGCATGCTGGAAGCAGGAGAGGACGCTCGCTTCATCGCTCGGAGAATGGTGATTCTCGCGTCAGAGGACATCGGGATGGCCGACCCGACGTCGTTGCTTATTGCGGATGCAGCAGCGCGTGCCGTTGAGTTTGTCGGACTGCCCGAAGCTCAACTGAATTTGTCTCAAGCGGTAATCCATTTGGCCACAGCTCCCAAATCCAACTCTGCACTCACAGCAATTTCTCGAGCTCGAGAAGACGTGCAGTCGGGTCGAGGGCGCCAAGTTCCAATCCATCTACGCGACGGGCATTACAGCGGAGCTCGAACCTTGGGCCATGGTGACGGCTACGTCTACCCCCATCGAAATAGCGACGGTTGGGTTGAACAGCAATACCTTCCTGACGACTTGCTAGACGCACGATATTACGAACCCAGCGGGAACGGTTTCGAGAGCGACATCGCTGATCGTCGAGCAGACCCGAGTGCTGCCAAAGAAAACGTAGAAGAAAGCGAGATCTAGAGATGACGGTTTGGGACCTGGTCGCAGTAGTCGTCACAGCGTGTGCGATAGTCACCATGGCGGCGCTTCTCTTGGTGCTGTTTCAGCTTGTGTCAGTGCTCCGAGAGCTCCGCTCAGCCGCCGACCGACTCGCCGATGACGCTCTTCCGGCAGTTGACGTTTTGCGAGAAACCGTCAACCACGCAGATATAGAGCTTCAACGACTGCAAGGTGTTATCGGAACAGCAGAAGAAGTCTCCGAAAACATTCGTTCTGCGGGGCGAGCAGCGACGCGTATAGCGACCACCCCAGCGATCAAGGGTCGAGCGATATTGGCAGGACTTCGATCTGGGCTCGGACGCTTGAAACGCGGCTGAATTTGAAGTGCGAGATGGTTAGAGATCACGTCCACTTCATGGCAGGCTGTAGAGCGTGTTGAAGCGACTGAGATGGTTGATCCTTGGAGGGGTCTTTGGAGCGGGCAGCTCAGTCTGGGTGCGTCGCCGCGTCCGAAACCTTGTTGAGCGATATGGGCCCGTTCGAGGAACGGCGACGGTGGTCGGCACCGCTCGTCGGGTAGGTCGCGATTTACGCGAGGCCTGGGCAGATGGCCAGCGAGAAATGCGAGACACGGAAACCGAATTGCGTAGAGAACAAATAAAGCTTTCAGACCGTAATTGAATAGGACCGAGTGCCTCCACCGACGCCTCGGTACCATCTTGAACCATGCAAGCAAGTGAATTGCGGGACGCATTCTCGAACTTCTGGACTGAACGCGGACATCAGGTGCGCGACTCGGCCAGTCTCATCCCACACGAACCCTCCTTGCTGTTCACGGTTGCCGGAATGGTGCCCTTCATGCCGTACTTCTTGGGGCAAGAGCAGCCGCCGACCTCTCGTATGTGCACTGTCCAAAAGTGTGTTCGCGCTGGAGGAAAGCACAACGACCTAGACGACATTGGAAAAACTAACCGTCACTTCACTTTCTTCGAGATGATGGGCAACTTCAGCTTTGGAGACTATTTCAAAGACGAGGCGATCCCTTGGGCTTGGGAATTTGTCACCGAAGTATTGAATCTTGACCAAGAACGACTCTGGGTCACCGTCCATTTGAGTGACGATGAAGCTGAAGAGATCTGGCGCACTTCTGTAGGGCTTCCCGCCGACCGAATCCAGCGTCTCGACAAGGACAATTGGTGGGCGGCTGGAGACACTGGTCCGTGCGGGCCATGCAGCGAAATTTTCTACGACCTGGGACCCGAATACGGCAATGACGGTGGACCTGCGGAGGGAGACGAAGACCGCTTCATCGAAGTTTGGAACCTCGTTTTCATGCAGTTTTCCAATGATGGCTCAGGCACACTGAGCCCCTTACCCCAAACAGGTATTGACACTGGCGCAGGCTTGGAACGACTCCTCGCGGTGCTGCAGGGGGTTCCCTCAGCATGGGATATAGATCTATTCGCCCCTCTGCTGGCAGAGGCTGAGCAAATAACTGGGGTGGCTTACGGCGAACATTCTGACGCAGATGTTTCCATGCGGATCTTCGCGGACCACGCGCGAGCTACAGCCTTTTTGATTAGCGATGGAGTGTTCCCATCAAACGAAGACCGTGGTTATGTCCTTCGTCGCATAATCCGCCGCGCCGTCCGGCACGCGTGGACACTTGGCGTGGATGAAGTGGTGATGCCACGACTCGTCGAGGTTGTGGCGGAGGTAATGGGCGACCACTACCCCGACTTACGCAAGAATCTTGACTTCATAAAAGATGTTGTTGGACGCGAAGAAGAACAATTCCGTCGCACTCTTGCCACAGGATCACAAATCCTCGATGAAGCAGTGGCGGATCTCAAAAAAGGAGATCCATTGACCGGCAGTATCGCTTTTCAACTTCATGACACCTTCGGTTTCCCAGTCGAAGTAACTGAAGAAATTCTCTTAGAGCGAAAACTCACGTTGGATCGACAAGGTTTCGACATAGCGATGGAGGAACAACGCGAAAGGGCGAGGGCTGCGAGATCGGAAGGGCCGTCAGTTGCGAGCGAGACCTACCGAGAAATCATTGAACAATTCGATGTCACACAATTCGTTCGAGATTCCCCTCGCGTTGACGACGCAAAAGTTCTGGAAGTAGTCGAGCTTGACGATGGTCAAGTGGAACTCTTCCTCGACAGAACACCCTTCTACGCTGAGAGTGGCGGACAAGTCGGCGATGTGGGAACTATCACAACCGACAACGGTGTCGTCGAAGTAGATGACTGCACATTCGCACTACCGGGACTGCACCGCCACGTGGGTCGTGTTACCACAGGTAGCGTCTCAAAAGGGTCAGAAGCCTCAGCCGAGATCAACGATGAACGACGATCCGCCATAAGGAGAAACCACACTGGGACACACGTTCTCCACTGGGCATTACGAGAAGTCTTAGGTGAACATGTCAAACAAGCGGGTTCTCTCGTCGCTGCGGACAGGTTGCGATTCGACTTCAGCCACTTCGAAGCTGTCACGATTGCGCAACTCTTGGAAGTCGAAGATCTTGTAAATTCCGAATTATTGACCAACGACAGTTGTCGTCACTACGAGACCACCATGGAGCACGCTCAAGAGGTTGGAGCAATAGCATTCTTCGGCGACAAATATGGCGACATGGTCAGAGTTCTGGAAGCGGGCCGACACTCGCTCGAATTGTGCGGCGGCACACACGTCAAAGCCCTCGGCGACATCGGACATCTCCGCATTATCTCCGAAAGCAGCATCGGCTCGAATCTGCGACGCATAGAAGCGGTAACAGGATTGGCTACCGTCGAGCGACTCCAAGACAGTGAAACGACACTTTCCGAGATCGGCGACCTACTCAATGCATCAACCGATGAAATAGCAGAAACGCTACGCCGTCGACTAGGTGAGATCAAAGAGCTCAGAAATCAAGTTAAGGCACTACAAAAAATCGCTGCCGGAGCCCGAGCAGCAGAACTTGCCGATACCGCCGACGACGGAGTAGTGATTGCCCGTTTAGACGGACTAGAGCGCGACGAACTTCGCGACCTCGCAGCGGCCATCAGAGACCGGTCAGGAATTCGAGCGGTGGTGCTCGCTGGTGCCCCCGAGACCGGGGGAGTTGCCCTGGTAGCCGCCGTGGTCCCCGATGGCGAACTGAATGCGTCCGACCTTATCGGCGAAGCGGCTAAAGCAGTTGAAGGTGGCTTTGGCCGCAAAGGCAATCCTCCATTAATAGTCGCCGGAGGAAAGAAGGTCGAAGGTATCGAAGACGCCCTAGACCACGCTCGCGTTGCCGCAGGCCTTAGAGGAGGCTGATTCCTCCCATGAGAGCGGTCGGAATCGACCTCGGAGAAAAACGCGTCGGCGTAGCCGTGTCGGACAGCGCCGGACAGATTGCCACTCCCTATGAAGTCTTAAACCGAACCGGCAGCCGCGAACAAGACCACAGCCGCATCGCAGCTATCGTCGCTGAGGTGGAGGCAGAGATACTCATCGTTGGGCTTCCTTTATCGCTTGACGGCAGCGAAGGGAAGGCAGCCCGAGAGGCGCGAGGAGAAGCTGGTCTGATCGAGTCTCTTCTTTGCATCCCAGTCGAACTGCATGATGAACGATTTACCACCGTTGAAGCCGAACGGGTACTGAAAGAACAGAATCTTGACGCTCTTGCTCGGCGGAAAGTCATCGATAAGGTCGCGGCCGCGATCATGCTTCAAGCCTGGTTAGACGGTCAGTGAACGGTCCGTCAGGTATGTCTCTGCGTGGATTTCGGCCCCCGCCACCGCGTCAGCGACGCGCTAAGACCGCAAATAGCGAAGGACGCGAGGGGGTTGAATACGAGACAGTCTTTGTTCGAAAGGGCAAAGGAACGACACTAGCGCTCCTCTTTCTGTTGCTACTCATAGTGATCGCAGCATGGGGAGTGCTCAAAGCGGTTCAGTGGGGCAGAGAACAGCTTGACCCCCCGGGTGCGCAGGGAGCGGCAATAAACCTCACGCTGCCTCCCGGAGTCAGCACAAGTGGAATCTCTAAGATCCTTGAGCAATACAACGTTATTCCGGACGCTCGCGCCTACGAATGGTACGTGAGACTCAAGGGCGCACCCTTATTTCAAGCCGGGGATTACACCTTCCATACCAACTCAGCTGTTTGGGAAGCCCTAGATGTGTTGCAAGCAGGACCGCGTTACGTTGAGGAGAACATTCGGATCCGAGTGACTATCCCCGAAGGTCTGACTGTCCGACAAATCATCCGAGAGATCGACGAGACGGAGGGGATCCCCTTCAGCGGAGCTCAATTCGAAGACGAACTAAGGATGCAGCACGTCGTCTCAAACTATGCGCCGTCGCCATCGGCTATGCCTCCGGGAGCAATAGAACCCTATGAAGGGCTGCTGTTTCCTGACACGTACTACCTGGGTCCCGACTCGACGCCCGAAGAGTTACTGACCCAGATGGTGACTCGTTTCGACGAAGTCTTGACAAGGCTGGGCTACGGAGCAGCTCCGCAAACAGTCGGCATGAGCGCTTACCAAACAGTGGTCCTGGCCAGCCTCATTGAGCGTGAGGCGCGGGTCGGCAGCGAGCGCGCCAAAATTTCGCGAGTTATCCATAATCGTCTTGCCGCAAACTGGTCCCTGGGAATTGACGCCTCGATCATTTATGTGACAGGCAACACTCAACTAACGCTTACCGATCTACAAACTGAATCGCCCTACAACACCCGGCTGGTCAAAGGCCTTCCGCCAACCCCGATCGGATCAGCCGGCGAGGCGTCTTTGGAGGCGGCGATGGCGCCGTTACCTGGACAATGGATGTATTACGTTCTCGCTGACGAAGACGGAAGGCATAACTTCTCTGTCAGCAGCGAAGAATTTGAACGAGACAAGGCCAAGTGTCAGGAACGAGGCTTGTGCGGATGAGTGCCGACGAGATACCGACGGCTAATACTCGAATCGCAGCGGTTATAGGTGACCCGGTGCGTCATTCGTTGAGCCCGCGTCTACACAACGCCGGGTTCAGGGCCCTAGGTCTTGACTGGTGTTATGTCGCCTGTCCCGTAGCTGAGGGTCAAGCCGGGCAAGCAGTCGAAGCGATGCGGACGCTAGGCATCGAAGGTTTGTCGGTCACAATGCCCCACAAGCAAAATGTCGCGGAAGCTGTAGACGATCTGTCATCTACAGCTGCAAGGCTGGGGGCGGTGAACTGTGTTCGACGCGACGGCGATCGGCTGATCGGCGAAAACACAGATGGCGTCGGTTTCATTCGCTCGCTGCATTCCCAGTTACACAGAGAACCTGATGGCCTCACCGCGGTAATCGTTGGAGCAGGGGGCGCAGCGAGGTCGATCGCGTTGGCAATGACCGAGCTCGGAGCAAGCGTGGGAATATTGAACCGCTCAGCTAAATCGGCTGAAAAACTTGTCGAGATTGTCGGAACGGCGAGTTCTGTGGTCCAAGAGGAAGCGATAGGCGACGCCGACCTAATCGTTAACTCGACCCCATTGGGGATGAACACTGACGACCCACTGCCTTTCGATGTAAACCTTTTAAGCAAAGGCCAATCTGTCGTCGATCTCATTTATCGACCAGAAAAAACCGCGCTTCTCCTGGAAGCGGAAGCTCGCGGGGTCGAGACGCTCAATGGTTTACCCATGCTTCTTCAGCAAGCCGGTGAGCAGTTCCGACTGTGGACAGGATCTGAACCACCGTTACGAGCAATGGCTGAGGCCGTAGGTCTTAGGTTGTCCGAGGCCTAGAGCTCAACAAATCAACTTGAGCTAAAACGAACCATGCCGGGGTTCAATGCGCTTCAGCGTTTGACATATCGCAGTTATTTCAAGCTGCTGAGCACTACCAAGTCGGTACTCTTCGGTATGTGATTCGTATCGAGGTCCCTCTCGGCTCGCGGACCTATCCGGTGATCGTGGGTGAAGCAGCACTACATGAGCTGCCTGCAGTGATACCAGAAGACGTTTCGCGCATTGCTGTAGTGACCCAAGAAGGCATCGAAGCATCTATAGAGACCGGAATTTCGTCGAACATCCACTTCATACCCGACGGCGAAGAGGCGAAACGTCTATCTGTCGTGGAAGGGTTGTGCTCGAACTTTGCGCGACAAGGCCTTACTCGCCGAGATTTAGTAATTGGCGTCGGTGGCGGAGTGGTAACAGATGTCGCCGGCTTCGCCGCATCGATCTACCACCGAGGGGTACGCGTAATCCACGTCCCCACCACATTGCTTGGCCAAATTGACGCAGCGATAGGTGGAAAGACCGGAGTGAATCTCGACGAAGGTAAGAATTTGGTTGGGGCTTTTTGGCAACCCAACGCGGTGGTGTGCGACACCAATTTGCTTTCCTCGCTTCCTCCGAGGGAGTTTCGATCCGGCCTGGGTGAATTAGCTAAGTACCACTTTTTGGGCGGAGAACAGCTGGATTCGCTTCCCATGGACGAGCGGATAGCCGCTTGTGTGCAAATCAAAGCAGACGCCGTTGCTAGCGACGAACGAGAAGGCGGTGACCGCGCTCTCCTTAACTACGGACACACTCTCGCTCATGCCTTAGAAGTCGAAGGGCAATTCGACCTTCGACACGGAGAAGCCGTAGCGATTGGTATCGAGTACGCAGCCCTAGTGGCTTACGAAATTGGGCGTATCGATCAAGTGAAACTGGACGAACACCGACGAGTATTAGATGCCTACGAGTTACCTCGCCAGCTCCCGCCCGGAAGCGACGCTGACCAAGTTATGGAGCTATTCACTCGAGACAAGAAAGCTATTGACGGGCTCACATTTGTCCTTGACGGGCCTAATGGCCTCGAGGTGGTGCCGAATGTGCCGGAAAAAGTGCTGAGAGAAGTTTTGACACGAATGTGAGTCAGTCATTCGCATTCAGGTCTGGCACCCTATTGATGTGGCTCGACCTGTGATACTTCTCCTCTCCGGACCCAATCTGAATCTTTTAGGGGATCGGGAACCCGACATTTACGGAACCGAGACCCTTCTCGATCTCGTAGCAGCGGCGCGTGATCGCGCTCAGCAAAAGGGTTTTGATTTAGAACATGTGCAGAGCAACCACGAGGGCGACCTGATCGACGCCGTTCACTCTGCCCGCAATCGCGCTGCTGGCGTCATCATCAACCCTGGCGCTCTCACCCACTATTCGTGGGCGTTGCACGATGCTCTTGCAGTCTACGAGGGCCCGATTGTCGAACTCCATATTTCAGATCCCAAGAAGCGCGAGCCATGGCGACACATCTCAGTAGTTGAGTCTTTGGCAATAGCAACTGTTTCTGGCAAAGGCTCAGCGGGTTATCCCGAGGCTGTCGATATAGC
>DGLO01000119.1:0-6321 GCA_002388005.1 Candidatus Neomicrothrix sp. UBA4542 | reverse complement strand
CGGCTCGCCCGTCTCCGGGCTTCGATGAAGAGTCTTTTGGTAGACAGCTTCATCACATCGGACAGTGCCAGTTTGAGATGGTTGAGCGGATTCACCGGATCAGCGGGAAAGCTTCTAGTCAACGACGCCGCCACCTACCTACTCACTGATGGCCGATATGCAGAACAAGCGGAGAAACAAACTCAATCAACGCAAATAGAAGTTTTCGTCGGTGGTCTCGATCACCAGAAGGACCTAATCGCCGATCACCTGCAGGGAATAAGCACGGTTGCTTTGGAAGCTGACCGCGTCACCTGGCTAGAAGCAGAAGAACTCCGCGAGAGTCTAAGTTCACAAGTGGTTTCAACACCCGGCATCGTCTCAGAGTTAAGACGATCAAAAGAGTCGGCAGAAATCGTTCGAATTGAAGCTGCCGCCTCAGTCGCAGACTGCGCCCTATCGGAGCTGCGTTCGGAACTAGGAAACAAACCCACAGAAATTGAATTTGCTCGAGCTCTAGACCAAGCGATGTATGACGGAGGCGCAGAAGGTCTTTCATTCGAAACAATTTGCGCCAGTGGACCTAACGCCGCGCTACCCCACGCCCGACCCTCTACTCGAGTCATTAAATCGGGGGATCTGGTAATCCTCGACTTTGGTGCCTTGGTTGATGGATACCACTCCGACATGACCCGCACATTCGTGATTGGCGAAAGCGATGAACAATCGTGGGCCATGTTGACCGCCGTAACCGACGCCCAAGAACTCGGATATCAGGCACTTCAGCCAGGCGTCGAAGCATCTGAAGTTGATGCTGCCTGTAGATCGCACCTCGCCAACCTTGGGCTAGCAGACCATTTTGTTCACGGAACCGGGCATGGAGTCGGACTCGAAATTCACGAAGCACCTTGGATTAACGCCCTGAGCGAGACGATCCTAGAAGAGGGTCAGGTAGTGACTGTAGAGCCCGGCGTGTACCGTCCCGGTTTTGGCGGTGTTCGTGTTGAGGACACGGTGTTGATCACAGCGACAGGTGCACGCCGGCTCACTTCGGCCCCCAAAGACCCACTTATTTAACTGGCCCGCCCGGAGGCGACGCCCAATAACTCGAAAGAAACCACATGGCGATCTCCACATCGGACTTCAAGAACGGAATATCACTCGACCTCGATGACGGGCTGTTTCAGATATCGGAATTCCAACACGTAAAGCCCGGAAAGGGCGGGGCATTCGTTCGAACCACACTTCGAAATGTCCGAACTGGCGCGGTCATAGAGAGGACCTTCCGCGCGGGTGAGAAAATGGAACGCGCGTTCATCGACAAACGCGAAATGCAGTATCTCTACGCCGACGGCAACGACTTCGTCTTCATGGATAACGAAACTTATGAACAACTCCAGGTAACCCGACATCAACTCGGCGCCGCATCGGACTACCTGGTCGAAGGCAACGGAGCAGTTCTGCAAATGTACGGCACCGAAATAGTAGGCACCGAGCTTCCAGCATCAGTGATACTTACCGTCGCTCAAACCGAGCCCGGCCTACAAGGGGACCGTGTTTCTGGAGCTCGAAAGGCAGCAACGATGGAGACAGGCGTAGTCGTTCAAGTCCCATTGTTCATCGAAACAGGCGAGCGCCTCAAAGTGGATACTCGTAATGGTGAATACATTGAGAGAGCTAACGGGTGACCGACGATCCCTTCGCTCCCAAACCAGCGACCCAACGAAGGGAAGCGCGGGAGCGAGCGATAGCAGTGCTGTACGAAGCTGAACTTCGAGCGGTGCCCGCCGCTCAAATCCTCGAACATCAGGTAGTCGAACTGGACTCGTTTGTCGTTGATCTTGTTGTGGGCGTCACCGACAATGTTGAACAACTCGATGCCGAAATTGACGCGCTTCTCGACCAGGGATGGTCACTCGATCGACTCGGAATGCTGGACCTTTGGATTCTTCGGCTCGGAGTCCATGAATTACTCCGTAACGATGCGCCGGTAGCCGTCGTAATAAACGAGGCAGTCGAACTGGGTAACCAGTTTGGAGCTACAGAGGAGAGCGGACGGTTCATCAACGGCGTTTTAGGGGCGGCGGCGAAGCGGCTCCTATGAAAGAGTTCGGCCCTCAAATATGGTGATGGGATTGGCACGCTAGGGCGACTAGGATCCACTCCTGACCGTGAATTGAGTCCAGTGAGGCTCGAACGGATTGGAAGGAAAGCAAGTGGCCGACCGCGAGCGCCGTATGACGCCCCCTTACGGGGGTGTTTTCTTTGCTCGAACTACCGTCCTTGACGCGGCGCAAGTCCAACGTGCTCTCACTCGTATCAGCCATGAAATCATTGAACGCAACCAAGGCCTCGAGGAAGTCGTACTGGTAGCACTTCAGACTGGTGGTGTTGAAATCGCTCGGCTGATCTCGCGCCTTCTCTTCGAGATCGATGGAATAGATGTTCCCGTCGGAACGCTCGACGTAGCGCTTTATCGGGACGACATTGGGTTGCGGCCAGTCATGCCAGAAGCTACGACAGAAATTCCGGTCGATCTGTCAGGCAAGATCGTTGTTCTAGTTGATGATGTGCTGTTTACCGGACGCACAATTCGCGCAGCGCTCGACGCATTAACCGACTTCGGACGGCCGCGTTCAGTTCAGCTAGCAGTAGTAATTGACCGCGGCCATAGGGAGCTACCTATCCGACCTGATTTCGTCGGAAAGAACTTACCCACTCGCCGAGACGAAGTTGTCGACGTCAACCCTGAAGGAGTTCTACTAGGGGAGATGCGGAAATGAGCAAACACCTCATCAATCTCGAAGACCTAGAACGCGAGGGAATACAAGAACTACTTCACCTAACGGACCGCTTCGTGGAAGTCACCCAAAGACCAATTCCCAAAGTCCCTGCCCTGCGCGGCCGAACCATAGCGATGCTTTTCTTTGAGGACTCGACACGCACCCGAATGTCCTTCGACCTTGCCGCAAAAAGACTTTCAGCGGATGTCTTAGAGTTTCCGACCCATACTTCCTCCTTGTCGAAGGGAGAGTCGATCCGAGATACGGTCGAAACAATCCATTCCCTGGGGGTCGACGCCCTCATTATCCGACACAATCTGAATGGCCTTCCCAAAGAAATTGCCGATGGCGTAGGAGAAGCCCCTTCTGTTATTAACGCTGGAGACGGATCGAACTCCCATCCGACCCAAGGGCTGCTAGATGCATACACGTTGTGTGAGCATTTCCACGGCAGCGCCGGGCCTCAAGCATCTCTTTCAGGGATCCACATAGGCATTATTGGTGACGTCAGACACAGTCGCGTAGCGCGAAGCGATGTATACGCATACAACGCCTTAGGTGCGACCGTGACAATCGTGGCGCCGAAGTCACTGCAACCGTCTGACCTCACTGACTGGCCAGTGCAAATTTCAGAAGACCTTGATGCAGTCCTGCCGACACTCGACGTCGTGGGCTTGCTCAGAATTCAGAACGAACGCATGGAAGAAGCGCTCGTTGATTCCATCGAGGAGTATGTCGAAAGCTATGGCATGACTGAAGCTCGCGCGGCGGTGCTGCGCGACGAAGTGGTGATTACACACCCCGGCCCGGTCAATCGCGGCGTCGAACTAGCTGAAACAGTCCTCGAAAACCGAAAAAACGTGTTGATCAAACAGCAAGTGAAAAATGGGGTACCAGTGCGAATGGCCGTTCTCTTCCGCCTTCTTGGTTCAGGGGTCGAAATTGATTGACGCATTCGTTGGGCAGTACCGCGTGTTCACCTACACCTCCAGGCAAGAACAGCCAGGTGCTTAGGTGAGTAAAGTCCGAGAAGGAGCACTCGTTTTAGCTGACGGCGCAGTGTTCGAGGGAGAGTTGATAGGCACTGAAGTTGAAGCCACTTCCGGGGAGGTGGTGTTTAATACGGTGCTCAGCGGCTATCAAGAAGTGATAAGCGATCCGTCTTATGCCGGACAGATCATCAACTTCACCTATCCGCATATAGGGAACTACGGGGTGTCCGGTTCTGACGTTGAAGCCCGCCAGCCCTTTTGCAGCGGTGTAATAGTCCGCGAGTTGACGCGACGTCAATCGAATTGGCGTAGTGAAGACAGTCTGGATAACTATCTGAGACACGAAGGCGTGCCTGGAATTTCCGGAGTCGATACCCGTCGTCTCACCCGACATATACGTGAAAATGGAGCGATGCCGGGGGCTTTCGGATCGGGATCGGAGGAATCTCTCACATCGGCAGCCAAGTCCGAACCCGGCACCACCGGTGTGGACCTCGTAAGCAAGGTAACGACCCTTGAGCCCTATTCCTTAGGCGATGGCCCTCACCGAATCGTCGCCTACGACCTTGGAATCAAAAGCTCCATAGTTGAGCACTTGGCCAAAATGGCAACTGTTCACGTGGTGCCGGCCGACACCACCAGCGAACAAGCACTGTCGCTTGAACCTCACGGCGTGTTCCTCTCTAACGGTCCGGGTGACCCGACCATGGCGGGGCAAGTGACGGATGCGCTCGATGATTTCATAGGGCACATTCCCATATTCGGAATATGCCTGGGTCACCAAGTTCTTTCACTGGCGCTCGGCGGCAGATCCTACAAAATGAAATTCGGACACCACGGCGGCAACGTCCCCGTTCGAAACATCGACAACGGAAGAGTCGAAATAACAAGCCAGAACCACAATTTCGCAATCGAGTCGGGGTCGGTGCCAGGAGTGACCGAGACCCACGTTTGTTTGAACGACGGTGCTCTTGAGGGCCTCCGAAGCAACGATGTCCCAGCCTTCAGCGTGCAATACCACCCAGAAGCCAGCCCAGGTCCACATGACTCCCGATATTTGTTCGGACAGTTTTCGGATCTCATGACGTCATTTCACGGAAAGATCACCTAATGCCTCGCCGTGATGACATTGAGAGCATTCTCATCATCGGCTCAGGACCCATCGTGATTGGTCAGGCCTGCGAATTTGACTACTCAGGTACTCAGGCCTGCCGGGTGCTACGCGACGAGGGATATCGCATCATCCTCGCTAACTCCAATCCAGCCACCATCATGACCGACCCTGAATTCGCTGACGCCACCTATATCGAGCCACTCGAGGCAGACGTTCTCACAGCGATCATTAAACGGGAACGACCAGACGCCCTCTTGTCTACCTTGGGCGGACAAACCGCTCTCAACCTTGCGACCGAACTCGTGGAAGCCGGTGTTCTAGATCAATACGGAGTCGAAATGATCGGCGCCAGCGCCGAGGCCATAGCGACAGCCGAAGACCGCGGCCTCTTTCGACAAGCGATGGAAGAAATCGGTTTGAAGTGCGCGAAGTCTGGGATTGCACACACGATGAATGAAGCGATGGCCGTGATTGACGACATCGGCCTGCCTGTGATCATTCGCCCCGCCTACATATTGGGTGGAAAAGGGACAGCTTTCGCCCACAATCTCGGAGAATTTAAACAAGTAGCCGCCCGAGGGCTAGACGCCAGTCCGATATCAGAAATTCTCATCGAACAATCAATCAAAGGATGGAAAGAGTACGAACTTGAGGTCATGCGAGATCATGCCGACAACTGTGTGGTGATCTGCTCCATCGAAAATGTTGACGCCATGGGCGTCCATACGGGCGACTCCATCACCGTTGCCCCCGCGCAAACTCTTTCCGACGTCGAGTACCAGCAAATGCGAAATTCGGCTTTCGCGTGCATTCGGCGCGTCGGGGTTGAGACTGGTGGGTCAAATGTTCAGTTCGCGGTTCACCCTGAATCAGGAGAGCAAATTGTCATTGAAATGAACCCTCGAGTCAGTCGGAGTTCGGCATTGGCTTCCAAAGCAACTGGCTTTCCAATCGCAAAGATAGCGGCGAGGCTTGCTGTGGGATATCGCCTCGATGAGATAACCAACGACATCACCGAAAAAACTCCAGCCAGCTTCGAACCAACCATTGACTATGTAGTCACGAAAATCCCGAGATGGGCTTTCGAAAAGCTCCCCGGAGCCTCCGGAGTTCTGGGACCCCAAATGCAATCGGTAGGGGAGGCCATGTCGATCGGACGGACATTTCCAGAGAGTCTCCAAAAAGGCATCCGCTCACTTGAACAGGGGAGGGCTGGACTGAACGCGGACACGGGAGAACACCAGTTTCTCCACGAAGGTCAAACGAACTTACTCTCAGCCATATCCGTTCCTACACCTGACCGCATCTTTCAGATTGCGGAACTCATGAGGCGCGGCGTGTCGCTTGACGAAATTCATTCTGCGTCTGAAATTGACCGCTGGTTCCTCGATCAAATGCTCATCATCGTTGAGGAACGACTACATCTGGAGCAGTCATCATTCGCTGACCTCAC
>DGLO01000061.1:3525-9316 GCA_002388005.1 Candidatus Neomicrothrix sp. UBA4542 | reverse complement strand
GCCAGCGTGGACGACTGAAATTGCCTGCGAAGAACGGTTCCCGACCTTGAGCCATGTGCCCAAGGTGTTAACAGTCCACCTGGGAATTCGGATAGCGCGCACTAGTTCTGACTGCTGTAGTGCTGTGGTTCGAAAGCCAGTAAAAAATTCGCGAATAGGGAGTTCACGTTGACCATCAGCAGATTCCATGATGATGGCGGCGTCGAGTGCCATCAGGGCTGAGATCGTGTCGTTAGCGGGGCTCGCTGTAACGACGTTGCCAACAACTGTTGCACGGTTCCTAAGTTGGGGAGACCCAATCTCCAAGCATGCCATTCGAAGCAGATCAAGCGCCGAGTCAAGACCTGGTTCGGCGATGATCTGATTGTGGGTTACCCCGCAACCAACTACTACATTGTCGGTGTCTATTGTGATCTGAGAACACTCCGGTAGCCCCCAAAGGTCTATGAGGGTGACAGCCTCAGCTTCGGCAGTCGCGGGTTGTCGTGCCATCTCCAGCAAGAGGTCTGTCGCGCCCGCAGTCGGGAGCGCTGCAGGCAACGAGGCGTACAACTCAATTGCTTCTGACCAACTGGTAGGACGGAGAACTTTTCCAATTCGCATCCCAGGGCGTTGCGACTCGTGCAGCACCCCCGCTTCCGCAGTCACTGCGATCCTTCTGTTTCATACGCGAGCGTGTTATCTATCCAAGCCTGAAGGTCGCCAATGACTTCTTCTTTGTTGATTTCGTTGAGCAGTTCGTGTTTCGCTTCCGCGTAAAGCTTGATGGTCTTTGCAGCGCTGGGCATGTCATTGATGGCTTGCAGTGAATCGCTATAGGGCACGAAAGGATCAGCGGTACCGTGAAAGAATCCAACGGGAATTCGGATTTTGTTTATCTCTTCCCGAAATTCGTCTAGAGCGACAACCTCGGCTTCCAAGAGAGGGCGTTTGTATAAGCCGCGGTACACCAAAGGGTCAGCATCGTAGGCTCGGCAGGCATCAAGATCGCGTGACATCCCCATTGGGTCGGAATCCTCAGGTGGTAATTGCGGCAGAGAAAGAACTTCGCGAGCCCACTTCCAGTCACCGATCACTGCGCCGAGAAAAGCTGCTCCAGCTGCACGATTTGGCCAGCGCTGCACAAAGCGAGCGGCGAGGAGGCCACCCATCGAGTGGCCGACAAGAAGCAACGGTGCCGTGACGTTCAATTTCTCCGATGCCGTCGATGCCGTGGCGCCAAGATCGTCGACCACTAGACCGAAATCGGTAATGAGTGCACGTTCGCCTTCTGACAATCCATGGCCGACGTGGTCTGGCGCCAGGACCGCTAGACCGTCAGCCGCCAATGCTTCGGCAACGTGTGCGTATCTGCCTCCATGTTCGGCGTAGCCGTGAAGAACAAAAATCAGCCCTCTTGGAGTTGAGCTGGGTGTCCAGAGCCGAACGTGAAGATCACCGCCGTGCCCTGGAACCTGGAACTCTTCGAGGCTGATCATGTCGTCACTTTGTTTTGGCGGTCGATGCCCGTGAACACAACCGCCACAACGGCTCCGGCGTGTTGAGGGGCAGATACCAGGCCAGCTAGGCCCGCTGCCCCGGTTGGGGAAACATCTAATCCACTAACGCTAGTTGCAACACGGTGGGTTTCAACAAGTGTGGTTTCGGTAACGACCACAGGCTCCCCGCCGCTAGCGAGAGTGGCTTTTAGCAGTGGCAGCCAATCGTAGGTGATGTCATCAAGAAGTCCTGAGGCGGCGCTGGTTGGTTGATTCCAAGGCCACATGAACTTCTGGGGAGCTAACGCAGCTGCTTCGATATCGAAATCGGGTGCCAGAAGATCCCACGCTCGCTTGAATGGCGCACAACCTTCAACCTGGACTGGGTACACAGCCACATTTGGGAGTGCCCGCGCCGTGGCTGTGCCAAGAGCGCCACCCCCGACCTGAATAAACGCAGTGTCAAGGTCTTTTACTTGGTCTTGTAGCTCCCACCCCAGGGTTCGTGCCCCATCGAAGGTGGTGGGGGTGTCGGTTCCTTGAACCCCGAACGGGCGTGATCCTTTGGCTACAGCTTCGGTAAACCGGGCGTAGCAGGGGTCACCGTTCTCATTGGCGCGGGGTTCGCATATTTGGAGCGTTGCTCCGAGGTCTGCGAGTTGTTCAAGCACCTGCTCTTCAGCCCAGGTAGGCACAAAGACCTGTATCGGTTGGTTGGTTGCTTTGGCCACTATCGCCGCCGCGATAGCCGCATTGCCGCAGCTGGCGATTGCCAATGGACTGTTCGAAGAACGTAGATCGGTCTCCTCGGTAGCTAAATGAAGTGCGACCCCGAAAAGGTGTCGGGCTTTGTGGGATCCGCTGACCGAGTCAATTTCAACCTTTACTTTGAGATTGACGTCAAGATCGAGAGCTGTCGCGAGGGGAGCGCCGTCGAGAATCGGGGTCACGGTAAACCCGCGACCGTCCACGGCCGCGATTTGGTCGTCCAAGCTGGACACTAAATCAATGAACTGTTGGTCACTCCATCCAAGTGAGAGCGCTCGACTGTACGAATCGAGTCGTTCGCGGTATCGGATAAAGGGATTGGTGTCGGCCATCGCGTTAGTGGTGCTTTGCTCCGGTGGCAGCATTGAAGTCGTCTATTCGAGCATCCCAGTTGTCAATGAGGGGTCTGAGATTGTCCCACCAGGTTTGACTGCGCCGACGTTCGAAATCTTCGGTAGTGATTCCCTGCTGTTCAACCCAAGTGAAATAACCAAGGTTGAAGACCCGATTTCTGTTCGCCTCGTCCATATCGAGTATGTCTTCGGTGGTGATGTCAGCGATGTGGATCGTCAAGGCGTCTTCGGCCTCTGAGTCGTCGAATCCCTCGGGGAAGTCGCGACGCATGACTTTTTCGCGCTCCGAGTTATATAGCTCCGAACCGTCTGTGGCCACGGTCACGATCATGTCATCGCCTGTCAGTTCCCAATGTTTCGCGGCTTTGATCGCTGCCAGTACGTTGCAGATTGAGGAATAGCCCAGGTTGGTTAGTAATGCAGCAAGTCCGGAGTTCACTCCCTTGCGATCTAATGCGCGGTGACCGGCTGGTGTGTTGAATGCCACATCTAACTGGTCAGTAGCCGTGTCAGAAATTCCGACTATCAGATCGGTGTTGGTGACGTTGTGGATAAGGGGCACGTGTTTGTCGCCGATGCCCTGGATGTTGTGATCACCGAATCCGTTGTAAAGCATCGTGGGTACCTCTAGGGCTTCAACTGCCACGATTCGAGCACCAAAGGTATCTTTGAGGTAGTCGCCAGCGCCGAGAGTTCCAGCGGACCCTGAAGCCGAAACGAAGGCAGCTAGTCGCGCTGGACGGCCCGCTGTGGCGTGGTGAAAGACCGACTCGAGTGCCGCTCCAGTGATTGTGTAATGCCCAAGATGATTGGAGAATTCGCTGAATTGATTGAGAATTATGTTTGAATCGTCGGATTCTAAACGGGCGCATTCGTCGTAGATTTCTTTGACGTTTGCTTCGGTGCCGGGCGTTCGGATTATGTCGTTGGGGTGTTCGATCCAGCGGTCTAACCATTCGAATCGTTCGCGGCTCATCCCTTCGGGGAGGACTGCTACCCCCCTACAACCCATGATCTTGGAGATGGCTATACCCCCGCGGGCGTAGTTCCCTGTAGAAGGCCAGACTGCACGCTGGCAGGTTGGGTCGAACCGCCCGGTGACGAGACGGGCGACGAGGCAGGAGTAGGCGGCGAGTACTTTGTGTGCGCCGATCATGGGGAATCGATTACCCAATGCGACGACTATGCGGGCATTGGTACCGGTGAGTTCTGACGGAAGTTCTATGTGATCGGGCACCGCAGCAGGGGAGTGTTGCCCGGGTTGATTGAACCAGTGGACCCGAAACAGGTTGAGTGCATGGGCGTCGTTGATTTCGACATGGTTTAGAGCGTCGAGAAGTTCGGGGTCCAAGGTGGTTGGGTCTCTCAACTCGCTAAATCGTGGCAAAACTATGTTCTTTTCACGGAAGCGAGTAACCGCGTTGGCATAGGACTGAGTACCGACGGGATCAAAATCTTCGAAGACTGCTAGAGACCTAGGCATTCTCCAAGATAGACCGCTGAGTCTGCGCTAAGTCAAGACAGAGTGCTAGCAATGATGCCAAACTGTCGCTGATGGCTGAGCCCGTTGACCTCCTCATTGAGGACGCTTGGCTGGTCGCCACGATGGATGATCAAAGGCGTGAGTTAGCGGGCGGTTGGGTCGCGATTGATGACGGGTTTGTCGTTGGTGTTGGTTCGATGAACGATCCAACCCCAGTTTCGCTACAGCAAGTCAACGCGTCGGGTTGCCTGGTGACGCCTGGCCTGGTCAACACACACCATCACCTATTCCAGAATTTGACTCGCGCTTATAGACCGATGACATCTGCGCCGCTATTCGGTTGGTTGCAGTCGTTATATCCACTGTGGACGGGCTCGATTGATGAAGAATCCATGTTTCTTGCAGCGTGGGTAGGGCTCGCTGAACTGGCACTGTCGGGATGTACGACGACAAGCGACCATCACTACCTCCATCCAGCGCGCGCGGGTGATCTGCTTGCTGCTGAGATTCAGGCGGCAGTTGAACTCTCTATACGGTTCCACCCCACCTACGGTTCGATGAGTTTGTCTGTCAAAGATGGCGGATTACCTCCGGATGACGCAGTGCGCGACGAAGACGACATTCTTGCGGAAAGCGAAAGGCACGTATCTCGTTGGCATGACCCCTCATTTGGGGCGATGGTCCGAGTGGCTCTTGCACCTTGTTCACCATTTACCGTTACCCCGGATCTGATGCTTCGCACCTCCGAACTAGCGGAACGGTTAGATGTCAGGCTTCACACCCACCTAGCGGAGAACGCCGAAGATGATGAGTTTTCCTTGGCTCGATTTGGGCGCCGACCAATTGAACTCTATGAAGACGTCGGGTGGCTCACTGATCGGAGTTGGGGGGCGCATGTGGTGCGACCCAACGAAGCGGAGATTTCGCGTCTCGGCGCCGCCGGTGTTGGGGTGGCCCATTGCCCCAGTTCGAACATGATTCTTTCGTCAGGAATCGCCCCAGTTGTGGCGATGCGAGACGCGGGTTGCCCGGTGGGTTTGGGCTGTGACGGCTCCTCTTCGGCAGATTCGGCGTCATTGTGGCAAGAGGCACGCTTAGCGATGCTCCAAGGCAAGCTGGTTTCAGGCGCTGATCAGATGAATGCGCGGACAACTTTAGAAATTGCGACGCGGGGCGGCGCGGCGTGCCTTGGCCGCCTTGGAGAATTGGGCGAACTGTCGGTTGGATCTGTTGGCGACGTCGCGGTATGGCGACTAGACGGCCCTCAGTTCGCGGGTGTTCTCGACGACCCAATTGAGGGATGGCTTCGGTGCGGTCCGTTGGGGGCCACACACGTGTTTGTGCACGGCCGCGAAGTTGTAAGTAACGGAATCCTTGTGGACCCGAACCTCGAGGAAAATCTCACCCGGCATCGTTCGGTCGCTCGACGCTTCCAACCGCAATCCTGAGTAGCAGATCGAACTGGCGTCTGAGAGCATCTATCACCAAGCTCAGTTCTCCAGGACTACGCCGGCTTCTCGCAGTTCTCCGAGCGCAGAGACAGCGGTGACATTTGCGACGGCAGCGGTGAGCTCGACAAGCACCCTGGTTGCAAAACCTTCCTTGACTGCGTCAAGAGCGGTAGCGCGAACGCAGTGATCTAACGCCAAGCCCACGACATCGACATCTGTAACTGCAGCGTTACGGAGAAGTGCGGCGAGCGATGTTCC
>DGLO01000061.1:2530-3130 GCA_002388005.1 Candidatus Neomicrothrix sp. UBA4542 | reverse complement strand
AATGTGTTGCGCCTCATCTGCCAATGCAGGGTGTAACGCAGCATCCGGAGTGCCCGCGACGCCATGCGGAGGCCAAGAATCTATTAAGTCTGGCTCCTCGGAGAAATGATCTCCCGGCTCTATGTGCCAGTCCTGAGTTGTGGCTACTAGGGCGTACCCGTGATCGCTGTTTATTAAGGCGCCGATGTCGGCGGCCACCTGGTTGCCGCCTTCAACAGCGAGGGAGCCTCCTTCACAGAATGTCGGTTGGACATCAACAATGACAAGGGCTCGAACGTTGGTGGAAAGTGCCATGTCCCTCTCCTAACGGTCGCAAACAGGTGCCGGTATTAGTCGTTCTTCTCTTTTGCTTCGAGTTCAGCCCGGATCTCTTCACCGTGCTGGTCAAGCCTTGGCGCTCCCCGGTAGATCCCGGTCGGGTCGTCGCTGAACTTGATGGGGGTGTTCAACACAACGGTCGGGCGGTGGTGTTCGTGATCGACCCTCACAAGCATCTCCCGCGCCGCGACATGAGGGTCATGAACCCAGTCGGACGGGTCGTAAACAGGACCCACCGGGACTTGATTACCCAGTGTTTCGACTACCTCGGCAGTAGTGCGA
>DGLO01000061.1:0-2148 GCA_002388005.1 Candidatus Neomicrothrix sp. UBA4542 | reverse complement strand
TTGCTGCGTGTTCGCTCATCAGTGATGAGATCCTCGCGGTCAATGAGCTCGCACAAGAGTTTGAAGTGTGGCTGGGTTGGAGTGGCAATAACGCAATGCCCGTCTTTGGTGGGGTAGACGTCGTACGGACTCATTCCGTCAACGCCGTTGCCCATGGGACGCATTGGACGGCCCATGTACGACCACACCATCTGGCTGGCTTCCGACATTGTCATCATCACATCAACCATGGCGACATCAATGAATTGGCCCTTCCCGGTGTCGCGAGCCCGCCACAATGCGGCCAGCATGCCGAGTGATGCCATGGTCCCGGGCACCGTGTCTCCAATTGGCGGCCCTACTTTCATGATGTGGTCTTCGTCTTCGCCGGTAGCGGCAATGACGCCGCCCATTGCCTGCGCGATGAGATCGTAAGCAGGCCAATCGGCATAAGGGCTGGGAGCAATACGCGGATCACCAAATCCTCGAACTGCGGCATACACCAGCTTTGGGTTGCGTTCGTGACAAACCTCCCAACCCACTCCAAGGTGGTCCATTACCCCGGCGCGCATGTTCTCAATCAAGCCGTCGGCTGTTTCCACAAGAGAAAGAAAAACGTCTCGGTCGGCATCAGTGGTCAGGTCAAGGCAGATTGATCGCTTATTGCGGTTTCGCATCGAATAGTTACCGGAATAAAACCGTTCCTCGTCATCACGAGTCCAAGGGCCTTGGTACCTGGTCATTTCTCCTTGCGGTGGTTCGACCTTGATCACATCTGCCCCCATGTCAGCCAGGAGCATGGCTGCAAAAGGTCCGGCGAGCGCATGTGTGACGTCAAGAATGCGCAGCCCCTGAAGTGGCCCTGTGGGGCCAGACGCCATTGGAGCAGCGGTCAGATGGGCCTCAAGGTGATCTGTCATGACTTCATATTGCCTCGTCACGCACCTCGACGCGGCCCAGAGTCACACCTGGGGCATCTGTCGCCTGGCTTGGTGAGGTCTTTGGGGGGAGAGACCTACTTCATCAAACAAACGTAAAGATGGCATGCGATGCTGGTAGGGCGAGCCCTTAGGGCTCTCGAAGTAGGAGTGATTGTGCGATTTTCGGTTCTTACTCTGGGAGACAACTATCCCTCCCTTCGGTCTCACCAGCAGTTCTATCGCGAAGTAATCGACGAAGCTGTCACGGCCGAAGCACTTGGATATTGGGGTTTTTGGGTGGGTGAGCATCACTTCGGTGCAAGCCAGCGGGTCTTTCCGTCACCACAGTTGGTGCTGGCTGCAATTGCCGAGCGTACGGAACGGATTCGTTTGGGGACCGGAGTGAGCGTCCTGCCGGTAAATGATCCGATTCGTTTAGCTGAAGACCTTGCCAGCCTTGACCTGTTGAGTCAGGGACGAGTCGACGTTGGAGTAGGGCGCGGATATCAGCCACACGAGTTTGCTGGGTTTAACGTTGACATAAACACCACGAAAGCTCGCTTTTGGGAGGCCCTGGAAGTTATTCACGGAGCGTGGACCCAGGAGCAATTCAGCTATGAGGGGGACTTCTACCAATACAGGGACATTGATCTTTTACCTCGACCGATTCAGCAGCCCCATCCGCCAGTGTGGGTCGCCGCGGCATCGCCGGGGTCAGCAGAAGAAGCGGCTAGTCGCGGGTATGCGTTCAGTGGAGCACCATTTGGGTCCGCCCGCTCTGCCAAAGAGATCCGCACCCAACTCGACATGTACGATCAGGTTTTTCGCGACGCGGGCCATGGTGAACCACCGAGAGATCTCCCCCACGTCGTTTGGTGTCACGTCGCAGATACGACAGCGCAGGCCTTGGCTAACGCAGAGAGGGGGATGAAACTTAAACTCGACAGCGCGACAAAGGTGTGGACTCCCCCCGGTACGAAAGGGTATGAAGCCATGGCTGAGATCGGGAAATTCCTGGCAACCGCAACTATCGACCAGTTGGACGAGCTATCAATTTTTGGTGACCCAGATCGTTGTCGAGAACGCGTGGAGGTTTACAAGTCAGCTGGAGTTAAACATCTGATGTTGTACTTCGACTGGGGCGGTCTTTCACACGCTGAAACTGTTCATGCTCTGGAGCTGTTTGCCGAGGGTGTGATGCCACATTTCTCTGACGAACTGGCGTAAACCCCGTCAATCTAGAAGGCCC
>DGLO01000093.1:1969-4445 GCA_002388005.1 Candidatus Neomicrothrix sp. UBA4542 | reverse complement strand
GCTGACGTATCGTTCATCGCCACCGCAAGATCATGATCAACGAGATTGGCGGTAAAAACACCTGTCTCTCGAATATTGCGAAGTGAATCTTTAATTACGCCGTCAAAAACGCCAGTAGAAAACACCAGAACAGGTGGGTTGGTTGCCACCGCGTTAAAGAACGAGTACGGCGCAAGATTATGGACTCCAGAATTGCTGCGGGTCCCGATCCACCCGATTGGGCGAGGCACGATCAACCCGGTGGTGAGCTTGTAAAGATTCGTGGAGTCAAGTTCGTTGACGAGGAACGAGGTTCGATTCATATCGCCTTAACCGCTGATGGGTCGAAACCTAAGAAGAGGAGAGCCCGGTTCACCATCGCGGTGCACCGCTTCTTCAAACACAGCCTCCACCGGATCCCCAATCGAGACGGACTCAGGATCGCATTCAACAATGTTGGTCATCACTCGCGGTCCCTCTTCAAGTTCGACATAGGCCAGAACGAACGGCGTTACCTTGCTCCAACTTCCCGGAATTTGCCGGGTAACGGTGCAACTGTAAATAGTTCCTCTGCCGGAGGCTTCGAACCAAGCAACCTCCTGTGAGCCGCACTCTGGGCAGATTTCTCTCGGAAACCAAATAACGAAATCGCAGACGCTGCATTTAGGAAGAACAAGGTGACCGTTTTCTGTGCCTTCAAAGAATGGAGCGTTTTCGGAATTCGAATGAGCAGCTTTAGCTGGCAGTCTCATAGCGACCTTCCCAAGATCATCGTCGAACTTGCTGAACGTGTCGCCAAACTGCCTCCGGTTCCATGGGCTAGAGCTAGCTCACAGTCGTCAACTTGCACGGGAGCGTTCGCTTCGCCACGTAGTTGTCGAACAGCCTCGATGACCTTGGTCATTCCCCCCCGATTCGCTGGGTGGTTGTTACACAACCCCCCGCCGTCAGTGTTAAACGGGAGACCGCCATGGGGTGCCTGAAGATTGCCGTCGGAAACGAATTGGCCGCCGCTTCCGCGTTCACAAAAACCCAAATCTTCAAGTGTGATCAATACCGTGATCGTAAAGCTGTCGTAGATGGACACGTAGTCGATATCGCTCGGTGTAATTTCCGCTTCAGCGAATGCCAGAGGCCCCGATTTCACTGCCCCGGTATGGGTGAGATCTATGCGACCAGATTGGGAAGATTTGACGTACGATCCTGTTCCCAAAATAGGAATGGAGTGACGCTCCAAACTGTCGGCGACGGCTTCGCTGACGATCACCATCGCCCCTCCACCGTCAGTGATGACACAGCAATCGAGTCGATGTAACGGATCAGAAATCATTGGTGATTCGAGCACCTCTTCAACCGTCACCCGATCTTGAAGTAACGCGTGCGGATTGTGGTGCGCATGGGTTGACGCTGCCACCTTAATTTCTGCCAACTGTTCAGACGTTGTCCCGAATTCGTGCATGTGTCGTTGCGCTGCCAAGGCGTATCCGCCGGGCACCGACATACCCCACTGACTCTCAAACGGTGCTTCAGGTGCCGCCCCGATTCGCCCACTTCCCCCGGGACCCGCTCCACCCGTTCGAGGCTTGCCAGCCAACGTGATCAACGCGACATCGATGTGACCCGCAGCGATTGCAGTAGCCGCATGTTGGGCGTGCACGAGATAGGAAGAACCACCGGTTTCGGTGTTGTTCAGATAACGGCATTCAAGTCCTAGATAATCGATCATGGACAAGACACCGAATCCCGGAGCGTCTCCAGCCGAATAGTAAGCATCAACGTCTGAGGTAGAAAGCCCCGCGTCAGCCAACGCTGCGAGTCCCACATCAGCGTGAATTTGTGGAAGAGTTCGATCCGGCAAATGCCGTTCAGGGTGCTCGTAAATTCCGGCGATGAAAGCTTTGCCTTTTATGCTCACCTACTGGAAGCTACCGGGGATATCAGTGAAATGCCGTGCTGGAATGGGCGCCGACAAAAACTTGACCATGATCGCTAAAACGTCGCCTCATCGTCGTTGGTGGGTGCTTGCCTCACTATGGACGCTGTACGCCTCCTTTGGTCTTGTAGCTGGATCTCTCGCGCCACTGCTCAGCCACATCCGAAATGATCTCAACATGTCCCACGCAGCTATGGGTGCTGCCCTTGGCGCGTGGCCGTTTGTTTACCTTGCCGTGTCGGCGCTTGTTGGCAAGGTGCTCGATCGTGTCGGTGTGCGAGTGGGACTGTCCCTGGGTGCGGTCTTGATTGGAGTATCGGGTTTGCTTCGCGGCGCCGCCCAGTCAGGGACCGGCTTATGGTTTGCCGTAGCGGTGTTTGGTCTTGGTGGTCCGTTTATTTCCATCGGCGCACCGAAACTAGTGACGCAATGGTTTGCCTCTCACGAACGGGGACTTGCTGTCGGTGTGTACAGCACCGCGCCATCGGTGGGTTCGATTGTTGGACTTATCGTCGCTGACCCCCTTCGCATCTTCTTCGGAGATTGGCGATGGGTGATGGTGAC
>DGLO01000093.1:0-1574 GCA_002388005.1 Candidatus Neomicrothrix sp. UBA4542 | reverse complement strand
TGCCTCGTTCGCAGGATGAGTCGAACAGTGCATTGTGGGGTGACCCAACAGTCAGGCGGCTCCTGTTTCTCGCGTTCATGATTTTCTTCGTCGGCCATGCTTTGACCGGATGGATGCCCGAAATGCTTCACAGTGGATTGTGGTCAACTCGAGGCGCGGCGTGGTTAACGGCCACTGGGATGACGGTCGGAGTCATTGGATCGTTACTCATACCCGGACGAGTCACCCCTCGGGCACGCCCCAAGGTGCTTGTCGCCATGCTCGGTGCTATGGCGATAGCTGTATGGGCGTTAGCGATAACACCTCAACTAGTTCAGGTGGTCGCCGTTGCAGTGATTGGCATCGTTCGAGTTTCGAGCGTCCCGATGGCGATGCTGCTCTTAATGTCGGCTCCGCGAGTGTCAGAGGCTCGTATGGGTGCCGCTGGTGGCTTGTTTTTTACAGCTGGGGAACTTGGCGGGGTAACAGGGCCGTGGTTCATCGGTATCGCGCGTCAAAACGCTGTTGACTTCGTTCCCGCCGTCACAGTGTTGTCGTTGGTGGCGATGATCGCTGCAGCGGCGTGTTGGCGGTTTACCAAATCCGGATTTTTCGATCATGATTGAAAGCAACCCTCTATGTGTGGAGCAATTGAGTGAGTAGTGATAGCGCTCAGGGTCGCTGGGACGCCATCTACGGCGACCATGACAAACCTGGTGATCCTGATTCGTTCGTCACAGAGTCAGAGTTGTTACCTTCACCTCCGACCACGGTCGCCGATTTCGCCGGAGGCACTGGCGGAACAGCGCTCTGGTTGAGGGAGCAAGGTTTCGATGTCACATTGATTGACGTCTCCCAGGTTGCGCTTGATATTGCGCAGCAAGAAGCGACACGGAGACGACTTTCGCTTTCCACAGTTCACCACGACCTGGAATCTCCCAACTCGCTTACAGGCTCATGGCACATGGCGGTGTGCTGCGATTTTTTTGATCGAACTCTGTACTCAACGTTTCACAAACATGTCGCCCCGCACGGGCTGCTGTTCGTGAGGGTCGCGACCGTCACCAACCAACAACGGCATCCGCGGCCGAGCAAAAAATATTTAGTTGAGCGCGGCGAACTACCCGGCTTGCTGTCGGGTTTCACGGCTCTTGACTATGAGGAAGCATGGTTCGATAACCGTCATGAAGCACGAATGATCTGCCGACGCATCGTCAACTGACGGGTTAGCGAACAGAAACTAAGTCCACGACGAAGATGAGATGCTCGTTTGGGCCTATCACGCCACCCGCACCGGCACTCCCGTACGCCAAAGCTGGCGGAATTGTGAGTTGGCGTCGACCTCCGACGCGCATTCCAACCACCCCCTGATCCCAACCGGAAATAACTTGGCCACCGCCGAGCTTGAAGCTGAACGTTTGTCCTCGATTCCAGGACGCATCGAACTCGTTACCGGTGTTCCAGGACACGCCCACGTAATGAACTTCTGCAGCGTGTCCTGCCGCTGCCTGCTCGCCCTCTCCCGCTATCAGGTCAACAATCCCTAGTTGTTTACCGGTTGGCTCACCTTCGGGGACGTTGACTTGGGGCTTTTC
>DGLO01000065.1:12449-13060 GCA_002388005.1 Candidatus Neomicrothrix sp. UBA4542 | reverse complement strand
GGTTTCGTTTCGTGTTCTGTGCTTCCGACTGATAGGGCCTTAACTACGTCGCCTTCGGCGAGATTGGGAAGTTCTCGGTCGTCTTCTTCGTCTGATTGTTGGCCGTATATGAGTCGAAAGCCTGGGGAGGTGATCACCGTTCCGCTAGTGCTGAACGCGGCGGTGTCCGCCCCGCTTCCTGACCCCTCCATACGAATTGTGACCGTCTGACCTTCGGCGTCATTCATCTGACTTGCAATAGTGCGATTCCAGACAAGTTCATATAACCGCGCTTCATCGGTGGAGCCGCCGAAACCAATATCAGTGGGTGATCGCCATGTGTCTCCCGCTGGGCGAATTGCTTCGTGCGCTTCTTGCGCATTTTTTACCTTTTTCTTATACAGCCGAGGGTCGACAGGGAGACTCTCATTCCCGAATCGTTCTTTAACCAAATCTCGAGCAGCACTAAGGGCCGCTGCTGACAACGTGGTGCTATCAGTACGCATATATGTGATGTAGCCCTGCTCATAGAGTTTTTGAGCAGCCCCCATCGTCCTTGCTGCAGAAAAACCGAGTCGTCGTCCGCCTTCCTGCTGAAGAGTCGATGTCATAAACGGCGGTGCAGGTCGACG
>DGLO01000065.1:9385-12032 GCA_002388005.1 Candidatus Neomicrothrix sp. UBA4542 | reverse complement strand
TTCTGTCGTCTCGGTTGAGTTCACCTAGGGCATCGAAATCCCGGCCAGTTGCAATTCGCTCATCGTTTATTGCGACAAGGGTGGCTTCAAAGGGCGCCTCGGAAGACATCTGAGCTTCGACGCTCGAGTAGTCCGCTGTCTCAAATGAGATGCGTTCGCGTTCCCGTTCGACAATGAGGCGATTAGCGACACTCTGAACTCTGCCCGCAGAAAGCCCCTTGCGCACCTTTCTCCACATAACAGCGGAAACTTCGTATCCGTATAGTCGGTCAAAGATTCGGCGAGCTTCCTGAGCGTCGACCATTCGGCGATCAAGTTCTCGGGGCGATGCGACTGCTTCACGAATCGCTTTTTCGGTGATTTCGTGGAAAACCATCCGGTGAACTGGGATCGTCGGGTTAAGCACCTCTAACAGGTGCCACGCTATGGCTTCACCTTCCCTGTCCTCGTCTGTTGCGAGGTACAGCTCGTCTACGCCTTTAAGTAGTTTCCTTAGTTTTGCTACCTGCTTCTTTGAACGTTCGGTGACTACGTAGTGGGCCTTGAAGTCGTTTTCGACATCTACGCCAAGGTATGCCCATGACTCATCCTTGTAGGCACTGGGTAGTTGACTCGCTTTGTCCGGCAGGTCGCGAATATGTCCGACTGAGGACTCAACCACGTAGTCAGGACCTAGAAAACGTTCGATAGTTTTAGCCTTGGCAGGCGATTCGACGATAACCAGAGACTTTGGCACGACAGCTAGTTATTCCCTATCAGTTGGTCAGGTGTCAACTTTTGACGCGCGCTAGTGACGCACGCCCTGCTCGCGGACGGTACCGGTCAAGAATGGCTTTCCAACGCATCTTGGCCATCAAAATTCTCAAATCGCGCCGCTATACGAACTAATAGCACCAAACCCAAGGCGCCTAAGAGCGCCGCTACAAGGGCTCCATACGTTTCGTTGAACTGAGGAATTTCGAGTCGCGTATCTTCGATTCCCCCATTTGTTGTGGGCCAGGGCCATAGCACTCTCAGCGAGCCAGTCATCAGCCCTAGGAGACCAGCAACGACGTAGTCGCGATATGCGTTCAACAGCCAGTGAAGAATGTGGCTGAATAGAGATAGACCAATTATTGCTCCGATGGCGTACAGCAGTAGCGTGCCGAAATCACGGCCTTCTATTACCCCTATGAGGTGGTCGTACAGGCCGATTGTTAACAACACAAAGGAGCCGCTGATACCCGGCAGGATCATCGCGCACACGGCTAAAGCACCGGCGAGCAACACAACGATGGCTGCAGGGTTTTCGATTCCGCCGGATCTAAGTCCAAGGATTCCGAAGGTGGACAGCGCCGTAGCTACGAAGATCAAGTACCGAGAAGGGCGCCATTGAGTGACCTCGCGTCGCGCTACCAGTGCTGATGCCGCGACGAGGCCGAAGAAGACAGCGGAGACGGTGACCGGATGTTCTTGAATTTGGTTGCGAAGCCACGAGATCAACGAAGCAATCGCCAGAAATATTCCAACCAGCAAGCTGATGAGGAATGACCAGTCAATGGAACCGATTCGTTGCCTAAAGCCGCTGAGGTCGCCGCGACCTAGTCTGCTCAGCGCACTCGAGAGGGATTTGATTTGTTCGATGAGACGGTCGTAGATACCTAAGAGGAGCGCCACTGTGCCGCCGGAGACACCTGGGATGATGTCCGCTGCTCCCATGCAGAAACCTCGGAACATCTGCGCTGTGATCACTCGCCACACACAGGGGACCGTACCGCGGCGACCCCCCAACTGAGTCAGCAGCGCCGGTTCTTTCTTCGGCGCTTATTGGAGTTACGGACGGTTCTTGTGCAGCCGATAATCCACGCCGCCCACCAAGAACTCTGTGATGCGCCCCGGCAAAGCGGCTAGAGCCATTGTCACCCACAGGCGTTTGGGGTGACGTACCTCTCGTTTTTCTTTGCGTACCGCCTCAACCGCGTCACTAGCGACTTTGTCAGGGCTGACGTTGGCAAGCATGTGGAGCTGTCGCAGTCGCCGTTGCGCGGCGTCAAAGGCCGGGTTGCTGATCACTCGGTCCCACATGTCCGTGTCAACAGGGCCCAGATGCATCGTGGTGACGTGAACACCCGTGTTTTTTACTTCCATACGGAGGCTTTCGGTAAACCGAGTGAGTCCGGCTTTGGACGCACCGTAGGGGGCGAGTCCAGGGGCAGGTGTTATCGCGGCGAGGGAAGAGGTGTATAGGAGATGGCCTTGTCCTCGTCGAATCATGCCGGGTAGAGCTTGGCGGGTGAGTCGCAACGGGGCTAACAAGTTCGTTGCGACAACCTGAGTGAGGTGATCCTCGTCTATGTCTTCCACGAAATCTTGAGTTTCTATTCCAGCGTTGTTAACCAGTACGTCTATAGGCCCACCGTCGGCTTCCACTCGTTGCACGAATCCGTCAAGTTGATCGGGGTCGGTGACGTCTAACGGGTAGGAGGAGCCACCCAATTCGTAAGCCAACGCGTCAAGTTCTTCGATCGATCGTGCCGCCAGTGCCACGCGTGCCCCGGCATCAGCGAAAGCTCGAGCTAACGAAGCTCCGATCCCTCGACTTGCGCCGGTGACGAGCACCCGGGTGTTCTGAAGTTCCATTGGCCAAGGCTACGCCGCCGCGCAAGCG
>DGLO01000065.1:0-8991 GCA_002388005.1 Candidatus Neomicrothrix sp. UBA4542 | reverse complement strand
TCAGATAAATGCGGGTACGAAGACCAACGAAACGATCGTCATCACCTTGATCAGGATGTTCATGGCTGGTCCTGAAGTGTCTTTGAATGGATCGCCGATTGTGTCGCCAACAACAGCAGCGGCATGTGCGTCGGTGCCTTTACCCCCATGTGCTCCGGCTTCGATGTATTTCTTGGCGTTGTCCCAAGCTCCGCCCGCGTTCGCCATGTAGATCGCCATTAGGAAACCTGTGACAACGGCGCCTGCGAGGAACCCGCCAAGGGCGTTGACGTCGATAAATCCGATAACAAGAGGCAATGCGATGGCTAGTCCACCGGGGAGAAGCATTTCGCGCAGAGCTGCTTGAGTGGAAATGTCTACACAGCGGCGACTATCAGGCTTGACTCCTGGTAGCCCTTCTCGTAGTCCCGGAATTTCAGCAAATTGCCGTCGAACTTCAACAATCATGGCTTGGGCTGCTCGACCTACTGACGACATAGTCAGTGCCGCAAAGATGAACGGTGTCATCGCTCCAAGAAACAGACCGATCGTGACCGCTGTGTCGTTGATATCCAGGTTGACTTCTGAGCCTGCGGCGAGGCTGAAGGATTTGAATAATGCCAAGGCGGTCACTGCGGCGGAACCAACTGCGAAACCTTTTGCGACGGCCGCAGTCGTGTTACCAAGGGCATCAAGGCCGTCGGTCACATCTCGAACTTCGGGCGGTAATTCAGCCATCTCAGCGATGCCGCCCGCGTTGTCGGCGATGGGTCCGTACGCGTCAACCGCGACGATGATTCCGGTGACTGCCAACATGCCAATCGCGGCCAATGACACTCCGTATAGCCCTATGACCTCTCCCGTTTGGCCGAACGCCGCACCACCAAACCAGTAAGAAAGTCCGATCATTGTTACGACGACGGCGACCGACGGAAGTGTGGAAAGTTTGCCTTGAGCGATGCCCTCAATGGTGACGGTCGCCGCACCAGTTTCTGCTTTTTCTGCAATTCCTTTGACGGGTTTGTAGTGCTCGGAGGTGAAATATTCCGATACAAACCCGATAGCCCAACCACCGAGCAGGCCGATGATGATGGTCAACGCGAGGTAGATGGGTGTTTGGACAATGGCGGATCCATCAGGGTTGGACGCTCCACCAAATAGCCACAGAGTGCCAGCGATAGTGAGGATGATTGTGAGGCCCATGGCGACGTATTGGCCAGTGTGGAGTTGTGTTGAAAGGCTCTGGCCTTCTCTTCCTCGAGTAAGCAACGCACCGACTATCGACGCGATCATTCCGAGAGCTCCGATCAGAATCGGATACATCAACAGCGATTCGTAATCACCGAAGACTTGGAGTTTGTCCCCTTCTATAAAAACTCCGGACAGGAGCAGCGACACCAGCACAATGGGGGCGACTATCGAACCGGCGTACGACTCGAAGAGATCGGCACCCATTCCGGCGACATCGCCAACGTTGTCGCCTACGGCGTCGGCGATGGTAGCTGGATTGCGGGGATCATCTTCGGGAATGCCAGCCTCGACTTTTCCGACCAGGTCGCCGCCAACGTCGGCCGCTTTGGTGTAGATGCCACCGCCAATACGTGCGAACAGTGCAATGGAACTCGCGCCAAGTCCGAACGCGGCTACAACCTGAAACGCGCTGTCAACACCGAGCCAGGTGACCCACAGCAGATAGTTGAAGGAGATGCCAAATAACGCCAAGCCGGCAACTGTGAAGCCCATGACCGCTCCACCTTTGAACGCGAGGGGCAAGGCCTTTGCAGCACCTTCTCGGGCGGCGTTTGCTGTTCTGGTGTTGGCCGCGGTCGCTATTCGCATTCCGATGAAGCCGGCGACAGATGACAGTAACGCTCCCATCAGGTACGCGAATGAAGCCGAGGGTCTTCCGTCGATAGGTAGCACCAACAGCAGCACGAACATTGCGACCACAAATATCGAAACCCACTGGTACTCGCGGCGGAGGAAAGTCATTGCTCCCTCGCGGATAGCCTGGCCGATCTCTTTCATCAGATCGGTACCTTCGTCCGCCTTCATGACTGTCTTAGCGAAGTAGTAAGCAAGAACGAGCGCTAACGCTGAAGCGATCAGCGCGAAATACGGAACCGCTGTCACGATGTCCTCTCAGTTCGACCCGATTAGTACAAGGTGCCGGTTCGGTCTGGGCCGACGGGGGTCCGACACGGCAAGGTGCACTTCGGCACCAGTCGAAGAGCCTACGAAGCCGCTGAGCGAGGAACAACTACCTGTGAGCGTCGGTGAGTTCGATACCTAATTCCTGTAAGCGCTCGATGAGACCTTCTCGATGTTGGAAGTGGTGGCAGATCAGCCCCGTAGCTTCTCCCCCTGCCACGTTCACTTCTAAGTCGTCAATGAAAAGACACCGCTGCGGGTCCACTCCAAGCTTTGTGGTTGCGGCTAAGTACGCACCGGAGTCCGGTTTAGCGATCCCGATTCGGTGGGTGTTGATCACCACATCGAATCGAACGTCCAGGCCCATGCGTTCCAAATATTCTTCGAAGCGGTCGTGATTGTTAGTTAGAAGACCGAGACGGACCTGTGATGGCAACCGTTCAAGGAGTTCCACCATTTCGGCGTCGATTCGACCTTCGAATTCAAAGAATTTCTTGGCGATGGGACGAATGGATTCTCCGTGGCGGTATACGAGCCTTCGTTCAGTCTCGTTTCGCCATTGAAGCCATGTGAGTTTCCCTCGAATAAGCGGTTCGTGAAGGTCCGCAGCGAACGCCGTCCCATATACGGTTCCGCTTTCGATGCCAGCCTTGTCTTCGAAGGTCCACAGATCGGACTCATCCCATTGTCGTATGACCCCATCGAAATCGAATAGAACCGCGTCGATCATTCGATGGTGGAAGAGGTGTCGCCGAACCGCATTAGCAGCAATGCCGCGACCGCGGCGATGAACGAGGCCACCAGAATTCCGATCTTGGCGAGGTCAGTAATTACGTAGCTTTCGAAAGCAAGGCCAGCTAAGAATATTGACACCGTGAACCCGATCCCCGCGGCGAGCCCCATGCCAATGAATTGTGGCCATCGAACTCCTTGAGGGAGCGCGAATCCGAACCGTGTCGCTATCCAAGTGAACAACGTGATGCCAACGGGTTTGCCAACTACGAGGCCCAACACGATGCCGAGGGTGACCCTGCTGCTGGCCGCGTCTGAGATCTTGTCGGTGCTCAATTCGATACCGGCGTTTGCTAGAGCAAAGATCGGAATGATCATGAACGCTGTGAACGGGTGCAGCATGTTTTCTAGACGTTCGGTGAGCGGAACCGACTCTTGGGCAAGAAAAGACGCGTGTCGGACTTCGGCCACGTTGGCGTCGCTGGGGAGAGCATCAACTATTTGTTGAGCGTCTCGTTGGTTGAGTAGCGGTCGCGCCGGGGTCAATAGCCCGAGGGCTACTCCAGCGATTGTCGCGTGGACACCTGACTCCAACGTGGCGTACCAAATGAAGATGCCGAGTATCGCGTAGACCGGGATGGCCCATACGCGAAGCCGCTGTAAGACCCAAACCCCTAGAAGACCTACCGCTGCTGCGAGCAGCCAGCTTGTGCTGAGGTCATCGGTATAGAAGATGGCGATGACCGCGATTGCGCCGATGTCGTCAACAATCGCCAACGTCAGCAAAAAGAGTTTGATCTTGGGAGATACACGCGCCCCAAGCAACGCCACGATTCCGACAGCAAACGCTATGTCGGTGGCCATAGGGATAGCCCAACCCCGTGAAGCTTCGCCTGCATTATTGAGTACCAAATACAGCGCAGCGGGGACAACCATTCCACCCAACGCACCAATCGCTGGCAGAGCCGCAGCACGAAACGAACTCAGGTCACCTGTAACAAGTTCGCGCTTTATTTCTAGTCCGACAACAAAGAAGAACAAGGCCATCAAAGCGTCGTTGACGAAGTGGCCGACGCTCAGATGAGGTAAGTGCCATGGTCCGACGACCAACTCGATCTCGGCATGCCAAAAGTTCTGGTAGCTAGCCGCCCACATAGAGTTGGCCCATATCAATGCCACGGCAGTAGCCACTAGCAACAAAACTCCGCCTGCAACCTCGCGATCTATGAACCGAAGTACGGGGCGGGCTACGAACTTCGCCAAACTGTGGTTGCTGCCGGCGAATGTCGGCCGTTTCATGAGTGAGTCAGATCCAGCCATGATCCAACAAGGCTAGAGCCATGACGTTTACTTACCCGTGATCCAGGGGCCTTATCTTGGTGTGTTTACGTTTACTGACACTTCAAGAGAACCGGGGCATGACGTGTTGAGTGATGAGGTCTAGAGATTCGATGATTTGTTCGCTGGAGTGAATTCCTTGGGGGATTAATAAGAAAATTTCATCGAATCCGAGTTCTTGGTGGGCGGCCTCAATTTGTCTGCTGATGGTGTCGGGGCTACCAACCAGCTTGAGCGGAAGGCCCTGCCCGAACTGGTTACCCCATTTCCCCCAGAACCATTCCATGTCCTGAAACTGTTGTTGCGCATCGCTATCGGTCGCGGCGCACACTGCTATTCCGCCCCAAGCTGCTTCTTGACCTACGGGTTTTTCGATGTGATGGCCGGCAGCTTCTTCTCGGTATGCACTCCAAAGTGATTTGCAGAAGTCGAGCTTGTCGCTGAGGACGATTGGTGTTCCACCGTATTTGGCCCAAAAAAGGGCTGTTTTCATGGACATAGTGAACCCCCCATATAGCGGGGGGTGCGGATTTTGCAGAGGCCGTGGAGCGATACCGATCTCGCGGATCGTCATGTCAGGGTCGACTCCCGCGCCGTAATCGGAGTACACGGTTTGCAGATGGGGGTTGAGATTGTCGTTAGGAAATTTCCAAAATTCGCCTTCGTAGCTGAAGGTCGGTTTGGTCAAGGCGGTCATTACTACTTCTACAAATTCTGTGAAGAACCGGCGGTTGTAGTCGTCGACGTCGCTGTCTTTGTTCCAATGCCCTACGGCGGCCAGGTCTGGGCGGATCTTTAGTTGGTCTACCCATCGGTGTTGGTATCCCCTGACAATTCCAATTCCGAGGCGCCCGCCGGTCATGTGATCAAGTGTGGAAATTTGCTCTGCGACGCGCAACGGGTTGTGCGTGGTCGACACGAACCCGCAAGAGATCACTTTGAGATGTTCGGTAGCGTTAGCGATCCACGATGCCATCAGACCCAAGTCGTTGGATGCTTCGAAGCCTTCAATTTGTAGGTGATGTTCGGGGTGTCCTAAGCCGTACCAGCCATTCTCGTCGGCATATCGGGCGATGTCCGCTATTTCAGTGAGCATCCGTTGGTAGTAGTCATTGTTGAGTCCTGCGAGGCCGGCTTCGAGTTCATCGCGCCGACCAGTGGTGCAGTACATAAACAGGTTGAACTTCACGCGGAGTCCTCCGGAAAGATGGTCTACGTGTCGTTGGCGAGCCCATCAACCACAGTGCTCGCGAACATGCGTGCTACGCCATCAATAGTGAGTTGACCCTCCAAGCGCCACCAGCCGACAACGGAGTTCATTGCTGCAATCGTCATACGTGCGATCACTCGCGCTTCTACGTCATTTCGTAGCGACCCGTCTCGTTGTCCTGACTCGATGAGCCTCACCCATCCGTTGGCGAACTCTCTTAATGGAACCGCGAGGTTTTCTCTTGTGGCTCTGGGGGATTCTTCGAAGCATCGGATATTTGCTTGCGTGAAGTCTGAGTCGATGGTGATGGCGGTGACATAGGCGACGACTGCGGCCATGAGTTTGTCGTGGCCGGAGGCGTCTTCTCCGACAGCGTGCAACGCCGCTCGTATGGCGTCTCGTGCATGGTCGATGCCAACCCGCAGGACTTCTTCAACGATGGCATCTTTGGAGTCGAAGTGGTAGTAGAGACTCCCCGCTTGCATCTTCGCTACTGCAGCGATCTCTGTCAGGGTCGCGGCAGCGTACCCCTTGCAAGCGAGTACTTCGGCGGCGGCGTCAAGTATCCGGGTGCGCGTCCGTTCACCTTTGCGAATTCGATCAGGCGCAAGGTGTGTGGGAGTCATTGAGCCGAATCTAGTAGCCCCGCAGAAACGGTGAAGAGCTTGGGCAGCGACAAGATATTTGATGCCCTCAAAAGCCGCCCGTAGCTGTGAGCCGTCGTCGATGTTCCAAGAAGTCGACGAGGACGTAATCGCCAAGGTTGTCAGGGCTGGTAAAGAACGCTCTTCCACCATTCATTTGGGTCATTTTTTCGACAAATTGGCGGAGGTAGCTGTTGGGGTCAAGCATAAAGATGTTGATACGGATGTCTTCCTTGGTGGCTCGAGCTACTTCTTTCAGGGTGGCTTCTACCGTTTCGGGACTTGGAGGATAGTTGAAGTAGGGCTGCCCGCTGGGACCTATGTGCGCGGTTGGTTCTCCGTCTGTGATCATGATGATTTGTTTGGTGCCACTTTGTCGTCCTAATAAGCGCCGGGCGATCATGAAGCCGTGTTGCATGTTGGTGCCGTACGCGTAGTCCCAGGAAACTTCGGGGAGTTGCTGGGGTTTGAACTCAAAGGCGGATTCAGCGAAACCAACTAAACCGAGGTAGTCGCGTGGGTACTGAGAGCTGATCAAGGAATGGAGGGCCATAGTGACTTTCTTGGCCGGAAGAAAGTTGTCACGCATCGGCATTGACAGTGATAGGTCCAACATCAAGACAGTCGAAGCTCGAGTCGTCATCTCCGTCCGCTCGATTTCGAAGTCGTCTGGGCTGAGTTGTACCGGTGAACCTGGCCCCTGTCGGCTAATAGCGTTGCGGACAGTTTGTTGAATGTTGAGGTTGAAGTTGTCACCGAATTCATAGGGTTTGGTTTCGTATGCCCGTTCGTGTCCAATCCCAGTCCGGTTAATTCGGTGCGAACCGACGGTGTCGTCCATCAATTTGTCGAACAGATCGCCGAGCGCGTTTTGTCCTATAGCTCTCAGCGCGCGGGGAGTCAGCTCTAGTCGGCCCTCCTTGTTCTCGGCGAGACCACTGTTTTCCAGCATTCGCGCCATTTCGCTGAGACGTTGCAGGGCTTCGGCGGATTCGCGTCCAAGAAGTTGTTCGACTCGTTCGGGGTCTACTTCGGCTAGCGCGCCCGGGTTCGCCGCATTCTGGAGCATTTGTTGTAATGAGTCGAGGTCTCCAAGTTGCTGCATTACATCGGTAGCTTGAGGCATGCTGAGTTGTTCATCGCCTCCGAATTGGTAGCCACTGTCCCAGTTCATGTCGGGGAAGGCTTCTTGTAGGTGTTGAGCGAGCTGTTGGGTTTGCCATTGCAGATCCATGTCGTCCATCAGCTCCGACGCGAGTTCCTGGAGTTGCTGTCGTTGCTCAGGAGTCAGCGAATTCATCATTGCCTGCATAGCCGCCATGCGTTCGGCCATGATTTCCAGAAGCTCGTCGAGCGTCTCGGGACTTTCGGGGAAGAAGTCGCCATATCGGTCCATGAAACCTTCAAAGTCGGTTTCTTCGCCCCGGTTTCGTTGCTCGATCATTTGATTGAGCTCGGCCATCATGTCCTTCATGCGCGACAAATCTTCGGGTCGCATCTCCCCCATTGCGCCCGCCATTTGGTCGAATTGGCTTTGCGCTACCTCTTTTTTGAGACGGTCAATGAGTTCTTCGAACTGCTCTCGCGCTTCTGGGGAAACGAATTCATAGTTCTGTAAGCCGCGAACTTTGCCAGCTAGATCTGGTGGCAGCATGTCGAGTTGCAGGTTCTTATCTAATGCTGATGCTTCCGCGATGTCAGCAGCCCGTTGGTCTCCGGAGTCCGCGGCATCAGCTGTGTGGTCGTCAATAGCGTCTCGTTCCTCGCCAACCACGTCGTCAAGCGTCTCGTTGATTTCGTCGTAGATACCTCCGAGGTCGAACTGGTCGAGCATTTCTTGTCTGCGTTCTCGAAGTTGGTCAAGCATGTCGCGAAGCCCTTGAAGACGATTGCCGTCTCGATCTTCGAAACCCTGTTGCATGAGACGTCGCATAGCTGCGTTGAGGTCGCCGTGGTACAAGAGGTCATCGGTCAGTTCTTTAAAAAGGTCTTCAGCGCCGTACTCGAAACCAACTTGCGTTCCATCCCACGCGGAATAGCGGAATCGGGCCCCCTCTCGTTTCTTGCGTCGTCGTCTGATCACCATCGATCCGAATCCCTGTGCCGATCGGGGCTTTAGCCTCGACCCCGGTAGGTGGCGCGCACCCCGAGAGCTTCCTTATTTAGTCGTTTGGATAGGTGGAGGCCTTCGAGGACGAGTTCGACAGCGCTCGCCAGTTCCGCTGGCTGCGCGGAGTCAGTTAGCTCCGCCACAGCTTCGGCAAGTGCAACGTTCCCAGCCAACAACTCACCGTATTCGCTGGATCCGACGTCGTCGCCGGTGTGGGCGACGACTCCGCTATCGAAGCTGTCGACGACGGCAACGAGATCCTCGGGTGAGAACCTGCCTTTGAACACTTCGAGTACCGCTGCGTTGAGCATTTGGTGGACGATCTGCCCGTCACGGCCTTCTTCGATGGATTCGATTTCGATTTTTCCGCTAGACGACGCCATTAACGCTTCAAGGTCGCTGACACGGGGTACGACATAATCTTCGCCGGCTTGTAGCGCTCGCCGAGTCGCATTGGCTACAAGTGTCTCGTAGTTGGTGACGGTCATGCGAACAGAGACTCCGGAGCGTTGGTTGACTTGGGGGCTGGATCGGCAGATATGGCTGAAGGTGGATATCACTTCGGCCATGAACTCCGGGACGGTGATCGTGAGTCCATCCGCGTCTAGGGGAACGGCTTCTTGTTCGGCGATATCCATTTCGGTGTCAATTTCGAGGGGATAGTGGGTACGGATTTGCGCACCGAATCGATCCTTGAGCGGGGTGATCAGCCGTCCTCTGTTGGTGTAGTCCTCGGGGTTCGCGGACGCGACAAGCAAAACGTCCAAAGGTAGTTGCACTTTGTATCCCCGGATTTGCACATCGCGTTCTTCGAGGACGTTGAGTAG